>CAZSYH010000086.1:0-6654 GCA_964610735.1 uncultured Syntrophaceae bacterium
GGAATAGTAGACCTTTGCCTTAACGTTTCCTCCAACAGTACGCCCCGCATTCAGGAAACTCATATCACAGCGGGACATGTTATCTGTGACATGGTGGATTACAAACTGTTTAAAAAACCTGAGAATCACTCCTGAACAGCAAAGGAGAATAATATAACTATGGGCGAAGAATTGATGAAAGATTGGGAATATAAGGAAGAAGAACATAGCGGCAAGGCAAAACAGGATGCCGCTCATGCAAAACCGGTCTCAAAGAAAGAACTTCTATTAAAACTGGAAGAGGCCGAGAAGGAATCTTCTGAAAATCACGACAAATACCTGCGCGCCTGCGCCGAACTTGAAAATTATAAGAAACGAGCGGCAAGAGATCGCGAAGATTTTATAAAATATGGCAATGAAACCCTCATCAAAGACATGCTGCCGACAGTGGACAACATGGAGAGGGCGCTGGAACACGCGTCCGACTCGGAAGACCTTAAGGTATTCGTGGATGGGCTCGCTCTGATTCGAGACAGTTTTCTCGCGGCGCTCGGCAGGCATGGTGTTGAGGAGATAGACGCCATCGGCAAAGATTTTGACCCCAATTTCCACGAGGCTATGATGCAGGTGGAGGGCAAAAAGAAAGAAGACAACAAGGTTGTGGAAGAATTTGAAAAGGGATACCTGCTGAACGGCAGATTGCTGAGGCCGTCAAAGGTGTCTATATCAAAGAATAAAAACAAATAAGATAATATAATAGGAGGATAATTACATGGGTAAAATTATAGGAATCGACCTGGGAACAACAAACTCGTGTGTCGCTGTAATGGAAGGAAGCGACCCGGTTGTGATACCAAACCAAGAAGGAGGCAGGACTACTCCATCAGTAGTAGCTTTTACAGAAAGCGGCGAACGTCTGATCGGGCAGGTCGCAAAAAGACAGGCGATCACCAATCCGGAAAATACCGTTTACGCGATCAAGAGAATGATAGGAAGAAAATTCTCGTCAAAGGAAGTCCAGTACGATATCACCATCAGCCCCTTCAAGATTACAAAGGCGGAAAACGGCGACGCCCAGATAACAGTACGGGGCAAGAACTACAGCACGCCTGAGATATCTTCGATGATACTCGTAAAGATGAAACAGACCGCGGAAGATTACCTGGGAGAGACGGTGACCGATGCGGTAATTACCGTCCCCGCCTATTTCAATGATTCACAGAGGCAGGCGACAAAGGACGCAGGGAAGATCGCGGGATTGAACGTCCTTCGAATAATAAACGAGCCGACCGCCGCAGCGCTCTCTTATGGTCTCGATAAGAAAGGAGACGAGAAGGTAGCGGTATTCGATCTGGGTGGAGGAACCTTTGATATTTCCATCCTGGAGCTGGGAGGCGGCGTTTTTGAAGTCAAATCAACCAATGGCAATACCCATCTGGGCGGAGAAGACTTCGACCAGAAGCTGATAGACTATATAGCGGACGAATTCAAGAAGGACCAGGGAATCGATCTGAGAAGCGACAAGATGGCCCTCCAGCGCATCAAGGAGGCCGCTGAAAAGGCAAAGATGGAACTCTCTTCATCCATGGAGACAGACATAAATCTGCCCTTTGTCACGGCTGACGCTTCCGGTCCCAAGCATCTCAACATTAAGCTTACCAGAGCCAAAATGGAAATGCTCGTCGAAGATCTGATAGAAAAGCTCGCGGCACCATGCAAGACCGCACTGAAGGATGCCGGCCTGAGTACTTCAGACATTAACGAGGTCATCCTTGTCGGGGGTATGACACGTATGCCTCGAGTCCAGCAGAAGGTCAAAGAGATATTCGGCAAAGAGCCCAACAAGGGAGTAAACCCGGATGAAGTGGTCGCGGTGGGAGCCGCCATCCAGGCCGGTGTGCTCGCCGGTGACGTGAAGGACGTCCTACTTCTGGACGTGACACCACTGTCTCTTGGCATAGAGACCCTGGGAGGTGTCATGACGAAGCTCATCGAGAAAAACACCACCATCCCGACAAAGAAGAGTCAGACCTTCTCCACGGCCGCGGACAACCAGCCCGCGGTGAGCATACACGTCCTGCAGGGAGAACGCTCCATGGCGTCGGATAACAGGACACTCGGAAGATTTGAGCTTACAGGTATTCCGATGGCCCCCAGGGGACTTCCACAGATCGACGTCACCTTTGATATCGACGCGAACGGCATTGTTCACGTGTCCGCCAAAGATCTCGGGACGGGGAAGGAACAGAGCATTAAGATCACCGCATCGAGCGGACTCTCCGAAGAAGATATCGACAAGCTGGTCAAGGAAGCTGAAGTTCATGAGGGGGAAGACAAGAAGAAAAAGGAACTTATAGAACTGAGAAATCAGGCAGACTCGCTGATCTACGGTGTCGAAAAGAACCTGAAAGAGATGGGCGATCAGATAGACGCCGACCAGAAATCCAAGATAGGAGACTCCATCACCAAGCTCAAGAAGGCTATGGAAGGAGATGACATCGACGCCATAAAGGCCGCTCAAGAAGAGATGACACAGGCATCACACAAGCTGGCGGAAGCCATGTACGCTAAGGCAACCGCGAAAGAGCAGGCGGGCACGGCCGGCGCTTCGGAAGGTGGAGCCCAGGCCGAATCGTCAAAGGCCGACGACGACGTGGTAGATGCCGATTTCGAAGAAGTAAACAAAGAGTAACTGATAAGGTGAACAGGCTGTAGGCTGAAGACTGTTAGCAAAAAACCAGATAAAGATTCATAGTCTGGAACGCCTGAGGACAACAAATGCCCGGGGGACAACCCCCGGGCATAAACAGAGACTCTTCCCTGTTTAATCATTTAATCCTATCTGACTTCCTGTCATTTCGAGCAGAGCGAGAAAACTTATCCATTCAACAGGCATCATCAGACCCTGCAAATATTTCATGCCCCATTTTCTATCTTCAGAACGACAAAAGAAGCCTCAAAACCGCCCGTCGGGAAAAACGGTAAAGGGCAATATCCGATCGGGACGGACAGGGGGGATTGATTTTGCAACCGTTGTTGTTATAGACTGAAGCCCATAATAAATAAGAGAGGTTTCATATGCCCATATACGAGTTTTACTGCGCCAGGTGCAACACCATCTACAATTTCTTTTCAAAATCGGTCAATACCGAGAAGGTGCCCTGCTGCCCCCTCTGCAAAACAGTGAAGCTCCAGCGCCGGATGTCGGTTTTTTCCGTGGTTTCTCCGGACAGGGGAGAGACGGAGGACAATCTGCCCCCGATAGATGAATCGAAAATGGAAAAGGCGATGGAGATGCTGGGCAGGGCGGCGGAAAAGATAGAAGGGGATGACCCCAGACAGGCCGCGGCGATGATGAGAAAGTTCTCTGAAGCGGTCGGTTTCAGTCTTAAGCCGGAAATGGAAGAGGCACTGGGCAGGGTGGAAAGGGGCGAAGACCCTGAAAAGATAGAAGAAGAGATGGGCGCTCTACTTGACGGTGAGGATCTGTTTTCTCCGGAAGGCATGGGCAGGAAAAAGAGCAGGCAGTCGGCGCCCCGTGTGAATGAAACGCTGTATGATCTATAGGCATTGACACAATCCATAAAGGAGGGGGGGTATGGTAATTCTTTATATCTTTGCAGGTCTGGCAGCGGTTATTTTATTATTCCTTATCTTGAAATTAGCACAACTCAAAAAGGGCAGGGAGAAGGCCCACAGGGATCTGGCAATGATGGACTGTGAGAAGCTTCCTTCCATCGGTACTGTAAAGAATCTTTCGATTCTTCCAATTATTGATTTTTATTCAACCAGCGACGATCTTAAAACGGAACCCGGAGTTTCATATCTGGTAAAGGCTGACGATACCACCATACTGCTTGATGTGGGGTACAATACAAAGAAGGAACACCCTTCACCCCTCATGCTGAATATGGGGAAACTTGATGTAAAGGTCGAAGATATTGACATGATGTTTATCAGTCACCTGCATGTGGATCATCTCGGCGGAATGAAAGAACAAAGGAAAAAGCAGTTCAGCCTCTCCCAGGGACCGGTGCCCCTGCCCGAAATACCTGTATATGCCCCGGACAAGGTCACTCCTTCGAAGTGGAACCCGAGACCTCGCGTGGAAGTCGTCAGTGAACCGAAGGTCATAAAAGAGGGCATAGCGAGCATAGGACCGATACCCCGGTTTCTTTTTCTCATGGGGTACACCCTGGAGCACAGCCTGGCTGTCAATGTCGAAGGAAAGGGGATCGTACTGATCATAGGATGCGGTCACCAGACAATTGAGAGGATTATTGAAAGGGCCCAGGCTCTGTTCAATGAACCCATTTACGGGATTATCGGTGGGTTGCACTTCCCTGTCAATGGGGGAAGGGTAATGATAGGTCCTCTCAACATACAGGGCATCGTTGGGTCTGACAATCCTCCCTGGCGCGGCATAAGCGAGCAGGATGTTATGGAGTCCATAGAGGCCATAAAGCGGGAAGACCCGGGGATTGTTTCACTGTCCGCCCACGACAGCTCCGACTGGAGCATAGACCGGTTTAAAGAGGCATTTGGAGACAGATACCGTGACCTCAGGGTGGGAGAAGAAATCGTTATTCAGAAGTGACGTTAACCGGCTTCGCGTCGGGCATGGCGGCATGACTCCCCGTCAATCATCCTTTGAGGGGAACAGCATGGATCGCAGCCACCCGAATATTGTGTTTCCCTCAAGTGCATTGCGATCGATCTCGCGAAACTGCATTGCCAGGTACTCCGGATCAGAAAACCACTCGGCGCGCGTTTTTATGCGCCTGGTTTTATCCAGTTTCTTGATGACAACTGCGGGATTACCAGCGGCTATTACATCCGGAGGTATATCCTTTGTAACGATTGAGCCAGCGCCTATTACGCTGTTGTCTCCGATAGTGACACCCTTGCATACGATCGCGCTGTCCCCTATCCAGACATTGTTTCCTATCCTGACCGCCGCAGTCTGACCCACCGGCTGACTCCGGTCATACAGTCCATGCCAGTCTGAATCCGTAATGTAGGAGCCCTGCGCCATCATGCAACTGTCGCCGATGACGATTTCCGTGGCCGCGCCGATTCTTACACCGGGACATATCAGGCAGTAGTCTCCTATCTTTATGCGTCCCTTTTCCCCGAAGTTTGACCATACAGTCAGTCTTACTTTTTTATCAGACGTAGCGATGACGTTGGCGTAGTTACCGAGCGAAATACTCTCTCCGAATATTTTCACGTGCCAGGGTTTCATGAATGTGGTTCTCTTGCCCAGGCGTTCGAACTGAGGACGCAGAAAGTGGTTCACGTACCACTTCTGAAATCTGATATCCAGATGCTTGAGGAAGTAGGGACGGTGGTCTCTCTTCAAGTAACCTATCCTTCCATTGGTGGAGCTGGATGCGAATAACGTTCCTGATATGAGTCATCAGCATGATCGGTAGATTCCATGTCTTTCCAGAAATCGTGACTGAACAGGCAGCTCGCGGGGGTAAGATTGTTGAGCGCGTCATAGGCCAAAAGTACGGCAGCGGCCGTCCACGATGTTTTCTCCTCGGGCCATATTACCGCATCGGGAAAGGTGACCCCCATCCAGTATGATCCGTCGTCGTACTTTTTGTCCATTATATAGCTGAGAACCAGTTGAGCCTCTTCGTATCTTTCAATGGCCGCGAGTGCCAGCACCAGCTCGGATGTTTCCGCCATGGTTACCCAGGGACGGTCTGAGACACACCGGACACCCCAGCCAGGTTCCACAAATTTCATCCATGATTTATCAATCCGCCTTCTCGCATCGGCCCCGGTAATCGCGCCACACAGAACAGGATAGTACCAGTCCATGGAATAGCGCGACTTAATCATGTTGAAGTGGTTAGGAAGGTTGCGAAGGGCATCGCCCAGTTTTTCAAGCGCGCATCTCCAGTCGGGACGATTTTCTCCCAATCGCGAAGCAATGGCCAGGGCGCATTTAATACTCATATACACAGAACTGGAGCCAGTCAAAAGGGCCATCCGGTCTATATCGCCATCGGCATTTCTGGCCCAGTAAATCTCACCTGTCGGCGCCTGAAGACTGAGCGCGTAATCGATGCCGGCACTCACCGTAGGCCACATATCTTCAATAAAGCCAAGATCTTTCGTAAGCAGATAGTAATGGAACACACCAACGGCGATATAAGAAGAGAGGTTGGCGTCTCTGGTTGTGTCTTCCGGAATGCCATCGCGATATGCCGCCAACCAGCTTCCATCGGCAAGCTGCGTTTGAGCCATCCACTCATAGGCACGCCTGGCCTCCTGAAAATATCCAGCGACGCCGAGTCCCATGGCGCTTTCAACGTGGTCCCATGGATCTGTTTTCCCCCCTTCGGACCAGGGGATCTCTCCGCTTTCTTTCTGCAATCCAGCGATAAATGCCCCCAGCTCTCTACAGTTCACCGGTTGTTCTACGATACTTCTTGAAACATTGAGCTCCATATCCGTTATCCTTTTTTGAGGTAGAAGACTATGCTCTTAGCTATCAAGGGGTTTAACATCTTATCCAGCATCCTGATCCAGGACGGGTGCCTTATAATGTCCCATTCAAGAAATCTTTTGTAAAGCTTTACAGACCGGGACTTATCGTTCTTGTGGCCGACAAGACACTTCAACCACCAGTATGGCGCGTGCAGGGCGTGTTTGTACCGC
>CAZSYH010000087.1:0-6631 GCA_964610735.1 uncultured Syntrophaceae bacterium
TCTCCATACCAATTCTTTCAGACATAACCTATCCCTCCTCCACCATCTTTATGGCTCCAGGCCAGCATTCATGGGCGCAGATTCCGCACCCTTTGCAGTAATCAAGATCCGCCATGAAGTATCCATCGGCATCCTGGGAGATACACCCTTCCGGACAGAAGATATAGCAGACGCCGCACTTGATACATCTGCTGGTGTCGCATATGGGTCTCGACGCCCGCCAGGTTCCCGTGTGGTAATCCCGCGTGCTCCCCGGTTTGAATACCATGCATCCAGGGTTAAGTTCCTGCCACGTTTCCGGCCATTTTTTTTCTTTTTCCATAAGACTATCAACCTCAAGGTGTTTTTGAACTAGTTGGCTATTTTGAGCTCCTTATAAGCCCGTTCCATCGCATTTATGTTTTTCTGAGCTATCCTTCCAAACCGCTTCTTCAACGGCTCTCTCACCGATTCAATCTTTACCAATCCGGTCGCCTTGACGGCCGCCCCGATCATGGTGGTATTGGTTATCGGGACACCCATCTCTTCCCGCGCTATCTTCGACGCGTCAACCGTGGCGACGGTCCCCTTGAACCCCGTTTCCTTTTTCACCTCTTCCGGTGATTTAGCGGTATTGACAATCAGGGTGCCTTCGGGCTTCAACCCCTCGGCGACGTTCACCAAGGCCATCAGGCTCGAATCAAGGACGATGACGACATCGGGGTTATAGATGCCCGATCTGACCCGTATCTTCTTGTCATCAATACGGTTAAACGCGGCCACCGGCGCCCCTCTTCTCTCGGGACCAAAGCTGGGAAACCCCTGGGCGTATTGCCCCTCTCCAATAGCGGCAAGCGCGAGGGTCTCTACCGATGTCACCGCTCCCTGACCGCCTCTTCCATGCCATCGTATCTCTATCATAAGGAAAATCTCCCTTGCGTGAATTCAGAAAAAAAGCACTCTAATTAATAAAGCCTTTCCTGTCAACCTCTCTTTTTAAAGAAAATGAAAAAATCTGAAGAGGGGGCCGGGTGCGCCCCTTCGTACGGAGTTCTCCCCGCCTCGTTACTCATGACAATCAGCGGAAAACCCTCTTCGGAGAATTATTCCGGCCGCCTCCCATCCATGGCCATCTGAATGAGCTGCACGGTATGGATTGTCCTGACATTGTCCCTGGCCAGGTGGGCGCCGATCGTAATATTGCATCCCGGACAGCCCGTAGCCACTATCCCGGCACCCGTCCTGAGCACATTTTGCACCTTGCGATTTGTGATAAGCGCGGACATCTCGCCGTACTCTATCTGATATTCCCCGCCGCCGCCGCAGCACCTGTCGGCCTCCGCCATCTCCACGAACTCGATATCGGGAAGGAGTTTCAACAGGCGGCGCGGCTGGACGCCGACATTCTGGCCCTTAACAAGATGGCACGGGTCATGGTAGGTGACCCTGACCTTTTCACCCCCGGCGGGCTGAAGTTCGGGCAGCCAGTCCCGATGCGCATCGATAAATTCTGAGACATCCATCGTTATGCCGGCAAGATATTCGGCGGATCTCACCAGATCGTCATCCACCCCCTCACCCAGGTCACGAAGCTCTTTCAGGATGTGCACGTATTCATTCCGGAGGGCGGAGCCACATGTGGCGCAGTCCACAATAACCGCATCCACGCCTTCCCGGGAAAACATGCCGACGATCTCTTCTATACATGCAAGAGACGTCTTGCGGTCTCCTGAAAGAAAAATCGGCAGGCCGCAACAGGACTGTTTTTTCGGAATCTCAACCTGCACCCCCATACGGATCAGGACCGATACAACCGCTTTGCCGACATCGCCAAAGACATAGTTGGTGGCACAGCCATGGAAATAGAGGACACGGGCATTAATCCGGCCCTCCGGCCTGACTATCTCCGGGAATTCATCGTTGAAGGGTTTCGGATTCATTGGAGGAATCCCGTCTATGGGAAGATTGCCAACCTTTATTCTGCTCTCTATCCATGGACCGCCGAATATCTTCCGCACCCATTTTCCGAACCACGCGGACGTGGACATCAGCCATCCATTGGCAATCACCTGGAAGAAGAGTTTCTTCGTGAAACCCAGTCCGTAACGTTCCGCGGCGCGCCAGCGCAGCCCGGAAAACAGAGCATCCTGACGCACACCGCTCGGACAGGCAGCCACACAGGACCCGCAGAGAAGACATGATGAAAAGAGAATGTCGTTCATATGTTCCGTGATTTCGATATTTCCTTCTATGATGTGCTTTGCCAGCTGAACCTTGCCTCGCGGGCTGTAAGATTCCACAAGCATCTCCCTGTACACCGGGCAGGCATCAAGGCACAGGCCACATTTGGCGCAATGATACACATGCTCGGTGGTGACATCACTTAATAAAAGCCCGTTTTTTTTCATCACATTCACAACCTTCTCATTCATTTGACCCGGACAGGCCTGGTTATTCGATAAATTTTCCGGGATTCAATATCCCTTTAGGGTCCAGAACGGACTTGACCTCTACCATAAGTCTCCTGGCATCCTCATTCATTATCAGTGGCAGAAACGGCTTCTTCGATATGCCGATACCATGTTCTCCGGAAAGGGTCCCTCCAAGGTCCACCGCGAGTTGAAATATTTCGGAAACGGCCTTCTCCACCCTCACCCATTCTTCCCTGTCACGTTTGTCGGTTACTATCATCGGGTGGATATTGCCATCCCCGGCATGGGCCAGAACACCTATGGTGAGATTGTACTTTTTCCCGATTTCAACGGTTCCCCTGATCATTGCCGGCAGATTGCTGACCGGAACCGTGCAGTCCTCCAGTACACAGGTGGGCCTCTTTCGGGACATGACGCCAAACGCGCTCCGCCGGCCGAGCCACAATCTTTCCTCTTCCTCGACCGATTCGGCTACCTGTATGGCGGAAGATCCCTCCTCCCTGCAGATTCCCCCGATGATATCCACCTGCTGCCTGCAGGTCGCCTCCTCACCATCAACCATGATCAGCAGAGTTCCCTCCACATCCCTTGGCAGGCCGATATGGGCCGAATCTTCGATCATGTTCACCACCACCTTGTCCATGAGTTCCAGCGCCACGGGGACAATGCCCGACCCGATGATCCGGGCAACCGTTCTGCTTGCCCCGTCCAGTCGCGGGAAAAACGCCTGAATGCTCTGCTGAAACGGCGGAAGGGGGAGCAATTTTACTGTAATCTCCGTTACAATTCCCAGGCACCCCTCAGATCCGGTAAAAAGTGATATGAGGTCTATCCCGGTAACATTTTTTGCCGTTATGCCGCCGGCGTTTATGATCCGGCCGTCAGCCAGCACAGCCTTGAGACCTAGTATCCAGTCCCTTGTCACGCCATATTTGACGCCACGGGGGCCACCCGCGTTTTCGCCGACATTTCCCCCAAGGGTACTCACCGACCAGGAAGCGGGATCAGGAGGAAAAAAGAGCCCCTCTTTTTTGACCTTGTTCTGCAGTTCCAGATTGGTGTGTCCGGCCTCAACGATGGCATATCTATTTTCTCTGCTGAGCTCGATAAGCCTGTTCATACGCGTCAATACCAGCACCACTCCGCCCTTCAGAGGCACCGTCCCTCCACTGAGATTCGTGCCCGCTCCGCGTGGGGTAACAGGGAGCTCCTCTTCATTGGCCACTTTCATGATGGCCGAGACCTGCTCCGTACTTGCCGGCAGCAAAACAGCATCCGGCACTGCCTCCGCTACAGAGGAATCGTAGGAATAGCTGATCAAATCCTCAACAGAATCCAGATAGGAACCATCTCCCACGATTTCACGAAATTTCTTTGCCAGCTCTTCTCTTAGCATTGACACATCTCCTTTGGTTTACGCTTAATCTCTGATATTTTCAGCAAGTATATCAGCTATATGCTTCATCCTTTTGCCCGGGGCCTGCTGGTCGATGCCCCCCTGGAGCTGGACCATGCATCCCGAACACGCGCAGGCAACGATCTCGGCCCCGGTATCCCTGATATTGTCCATCTTCTGCTTAAGGATGGGAATCGACAGGTTACTGTGCTGAACACCGAAGGCGCCTGACATGCCGCAACATTTGTCCGCGTCTTTCATCTCCACCAATTCATAGCCCCCGACAGACTCTATGAGTTTCCGGGGTTCTTCACAGATATCCAGCACGCGTTTCAGGTGACATGAATCATGGTACGTGACCTTTATCGCATCGGCCTTTTTGGGTGCTTTTTCCAGGCGGCCTGTCTTTTCATATTCACGGGCGACGAAGAAACAAAACTCTTCCAGCTTGTCCGCCATACTTTGTGCCCGTACCTTCCATTCCGGATCATCCTTAAACAGACGCGGGTAGTCGCGGATTTGTTCCACCCCTGTTGGGCAGGCACAGATGATGAAGTCAAGATCGAGACCCTCAAATGCCTTTATGTTGTTCATCGCGATCTTTTTTGCATGTTCGACATCTCCGGTTGCCGACACCGGCTTGCCGCAACACCCCTGTCCGTCAGGGTACACAACCTCCATATTAAGGTCCTGGATGACCTTGATGACGCTCTCTCCGGTTTCCGGGAAGACAAAATCCATCGTGCAGCCGCTGAAAAAACCGACACGTTTCACGGGATTCTCAATCTTCTTTATCACGGCATCAATACGATCACGAAGCGGAACATTCGCTATGGACGGAAGGCTGCGGTCTTTGGTCATTCCCGCGAGGAAGAGGGGCAGATGGCGCACCAGACCTTCCGACGTGAAAGGCTTCTGCGCGATGGAAGCCGCGCGTAAAAGACCGTGAAACAACCGCCTGTTTGTCATGACATCGAATATCTTATCCATTACAAAGGGCAGGCCGTGTTCTTTGACCGACCGCTTGCGCAGTTCTTCTATGAGACCGGGAATATCGATCATGCCCGGGCATACCGTGGTGCATCTGCGGCACCCGATACACAACTCGTTAAAATCCTCAAACTCTTCCATGCCGCTCATGAAAGCGGTCAGGATGGTGCCTATCCCCCCCGCGTAGGTGTGCCCCCCGTACACATGCCCCCCGACAAGCGCATAAACCGGACAGACATTAAGACAGGATCCGCACCGTATGCACTGATATATCTCCTTAAAGGTATCGTCATGGGCGGCGGCAAGTCTCCCGTTGTCGAGGAGGATGTAATGTACCTCCTTTTCATCTTCCTCCCATCTGCCGTTCCTTTTGACCATGACAGGCACAGGCCCGGATATTACGCTCATGTAGCTTGTCATGAGCTGGGCTGTCGCGCTCCTGGGGAGGAGTCGCAGGATGGGGGTTGCGTCTCTCAATGTGGGGATGAGTTTCTCATATCCTATGATAACGACATGAATGCGCGGGAGTGTTGTGACGAGTCTGGCATTTCCCTCATTCGTAACGAGACCGATGCCCCCGTTTTCGGCAATACCGAAATTGGCCCCGGTTATTCCCATATCCGCGCTGAGAAACTTCTCTCTCAGTGTAACCCTGGCGGTCTGAACCATGAAGGCGATGTCAGGTTCTATCGATTTGTCCAGTTCCCGGGAGAAATATTCAGAGACCTGATAGCGATTCAGATGTATGGCGGGCAGGACCATGTGGGAGGGTTTATGGCCGGCCAGAGAAATAATCCATTCACCGAGATCCGTTTCCTTGACCTCGATGCCGGCTTCTTCAAGGGCCGGATTAAGATCCACCTCTTCCGAGGCCATCGATTTGGACTTAACGATGCTTTTGACATCTCTTTCCCTGCAGAGATCAAGAATGTATTTTTTGAGATCATCACCCGTCTTTGCTCTGAATACCTTGACGCCGCGCTTTGTTGCCTCCTCTTCGAACCTGTCGGCCAGTTCTTCGATTCTTCCGACAGCATTAAGTTTCATTGCTTTGAGGCTCTCACGAAGAGCATCCACATCCTCTACATTCTCAAGGGCCTTTTCGCGGGCCGCCGGGTATTCTTCCGCAAAACGCCCCAACGCGTTCCTCAACACATCATCATTCAGTTTTTCTTTTATTTCTCTTTTCAGGTTGCGCCGTTTCGACATTATGCCGCACCTCCATCTGCCCCTTCATCAACGGCAATAATGACAAATCTGCCGGGACCATGGACACCGATCGTCAACACCCTCTCTATGTCGGCCGTGCGGCTGGGACCCGTAATCCAGCTTACATATCCCTCTGTAAAGAATCCGGATATGATATCTATCGCGTCTTCTATCCCGGGAACGATGTTACGACTTTCCATAAAGGCTATGTGCAGGGGGGGGAGAGAAGAGACAAGGCGGCTTTCGATAGCCAGCGCGTCCTGACAGACGCTCCCGCACTCCGCGATTCCGAATTCGACGCCGGATATTCCTATATCGGCGGTACCGACATTTTCAGCTATATCGCCCTGTTCCGTATAGACTGTGACCCCATTATTCTTGAGTTTAGCTACAATCCCGGATGCTTCAATAAGGGAACACGATACCAGTGCGACTGACTTTGCGCCCGTTTCTTTGACGATATCGAGAATAATTTTCCCGGCTTCATCCGCTCTTTTTACGCGGAACACTTCGGTTGAAACATTCTTCGCGCGAAGCTCAAATTCCTCATACAGGTGACTGCCAGATTTGCCGGCGGGAAGTTTGTCCCTCCAGTTATCGCAGGTTCGTTTCACGATTCTCTGTC
>CAZSYH010000088.1:0-6617 GCA_964610735.1 uncultured Syntrophaceae bacterium
CAGGTGGCGCCGCAGAGAATCATGATCACCATCGTATTGGTCTTTGCCGTCTGGATCACGGCCTTGTACAATCCCTGCCATGTAAATCTTCCGTAGGCGATCACCATGAGAAAGGCCAGAAACGCGCCCACCCCCGCAGCCTCGGTCGGGGTGGCGATGCCGAAGAATATGGAACCCAGCACGCCGAGGATGAGAATCATGGGGGGGACAAGAGATTTCAGGACCATGAAGCCAACCTGTGCATTGGTAACCTCGGCTCTCTCCTCCCTGCTTATGGGCGGTCCAAGCTCGGGCTTGACAAAGCATAGTATCCACACGTATCCCATGTAAAGAACGGAAAGTATGATCCCCGGGAATACAGCACCGGCAAATAACTTCCCAACGGACAGAGTTGCCTCGCTTGCCATGACAACCAGCATGATGCTGGGCGGGATAAGGATACCGAGCGTCCCTCCTGCGCAGATGGAACCATATGTCAGTTCTTCGTTATATTTATATTTTCTCATCATCGGGACGGCGAGAAGCCCCATGGTGACAACGGAGGCCCCGATAATACCAGTGCAAGCCGCAAAAACTGTGGAAACTGCAATAACCGCTAATGCAATCCCTCCTTTGGTTTGACCCATAAGGTAACGCAGCGCCTTGAAAAGTTCTTCGGCAACGCCTGACTGGTCGAGAAGCTGAGCCATGAATATGAATAGCGGAATGGCAAGAAGGACATAGTTGTCCATCGTCCCCCACATTCTGTTCATGAATATATAAAATACCGATGGCCCCCAGCCCACAAGTCCGAATATCACCGCCAGACCGCCCAGAACAAAGGCAAGAGGGTGACCCATGAAGAGGCCGATCAAAAGACCTCCAAACATCAGAATCGTGATCATTTCTGGACTTATATCGATCATAGCTCAACCCCCTTGATGATGAATATCTTTTTGATAACTTCCGATATTCCCTGTACCAGAAGAAGTATAAACGCTATGATTATGACTGTTTTAATGGGGTACACGGGCGGCGCGAATACACTCCATGTGGTTTCTTTCATCGCCCACGATGTTGCCGCGAAAAGGTAGCCCTGCCAGATACAGACAATACAGAAAGGGAAAAAGAACAAGGCGTAGCTTATCAGATCGATGATGGCCTTCTTCTTTTCTGAAAGAACCATGGTGAATACATCTACCGATACGTGCGATCCGTACAGCAGGCCGAAGCCGGCAACGATCATGAAATGAAGACCATATAATTGCTTTAAAACCTCGAAGCTCCATATGGTCGGCGCTCCGAAAAATCTACGGAGTACGACCTCCATAACCGTGAGCAGCACAAGTGGAACGATGATCCAGCCGAAGATCCTTCCTGTCCACTCGTTGATTGCGTCGCAAAATCTTGATATCTTTTTTGCAAAATTCATAGATATCCTCCTCCTGTAATATTTATGTCGATAAACCATATCGGCATCACAATAAAAATTCACAGGAATGAAAGTTTAAAAATAAATGCTTTCGTGAATTTATAGCAGAGGCTCCCTGTTTAAATACAGGAAGCCTCTGCCATGCCTTTCTTTAACACAACTTTAAAGCCTGTTAATCAAGATTGGGATACTCCGTCGGATTAAATCCAAAACTGAACGGAGTTTCCATCGAACGCCATTTTGCGAAATCTTTTTTGAACTTCATCTGGGACTTCATCGACTTTTTGAAAAGCGGATTATTCTTGGCCGTCTCTTCGGTATGCTTGTTCACCAGCGTCTGAATTCTGTCCAGAACCGCGTCGTCATACCGGTTGATCTGAATTCCCTTGTCGACGAACTTCTGAGTGTACTCTATGACGTCATAGTACTGCTCAGCCATAAATTTCACGCAGGCAGCCTTGGCCGCAAATCTGAGGTCTTTCTGCAGGTCTTCGCCCAGTGAATCCCAGACCTTTTTGTTGATCATGCAACCCATTACCGATGCGGGCTGATGCCATCCGGGGACGGCCCAGTACTTTGTCACCTCTCCGAAACCCATACCCCAGTCGCAGGAAGGACTGCAGAACTCTGCCGCATCAATAACACCCTTCTGCAGGGCCTGATAGATCTCCTGCCCCGACATGGCTATCTGTGCGGCTCCGAGATCCTTGAGGAGCTTGCCCTGCGTCTGACCGGACATCCTGATTTTCATCCCCTTGATGTCTTCCAGTGACTTGACCGGCTTGTTGCTGCGGATCCCGCATTCCATGGGGGTCACGCCCGTCACGAGATACATCATTCCGAATTTACCGTAGGCTTCCTCGTAAATTTTGTGGCCCTCACCACCAAAAATCCATACGAAATAATCCATTGGGGTCATCCCCATAGGATAAGAACCGAGCGTGTCGAATACGGGATCCTTGCCGGCCCAGTAATTAGGCCAGTCACCGGCCGCCTGAACCGTACCCTTGCCCACCGCGTCAAAGACCTCATATGAGGGCATCAGGGTTCCACCTGTAAAGAATTTGATCTCCAAGCGACCCTTGCAAAGCTGGTTAGCAGCCTCAACAAAGGCATAATCCGCCCTGATCAGATCGATTGAGGGTGGCCATGTGGAAGTCATCTTCCACTTGATCACTTTCTCTGCGGCAATCGCGGGTGATGTTGTTAACACCAGACTAAAAGCCAACATTAAAACCAATACTGCTAAAAAAAATTTCCTCATCATTGATCTACCTCCTCCAGTTATTTTAGTTTGCATCATCTTGAAACCATCCGACACTGACCCTGTGCTAACGCAAATTCCAGACCAGAAAGCCCTGTTAATTTGAAATGAATGGAAAAAATTCACATTCCCGATAATTTCAAGACTATACACCTCCTCCACAGTAGAAAAAAAACGCTTGACACAAAAACAAGGTTTGAAGTAGGTATCAAAAAGAGTGCATGTAGCATTCCTGATACAGCCACAGATTGGAACCGAAAAAGAAAGGGGCTCGATGACTACAAAAACCAACCATAGCGAATCCAGGGGCATTAAAGACCAACTTGAAGCGTACCGCAGTATCTTCAACAGCATACACGATGGCGCCATAGTAACAGATCCCGAAGGTTATATTACCTACTTCAATGAGCCCTACGGCAAGTTCCTGAATATAAACCCCGAAGATCAGATCGGCAAGCACTGTACCGACGTTATTGAAAACTCACGAATGCACATTGTGGCAAAAATGGGCACGCCCGAGATCAACGACTCTCACTTAATACAGGGCCAAAATATGGTTGTTCAGCGCATTCCTATTAAGAAAGATGGTAAGGTTATAGCTGTATATGGTCAGGTAATGTTCAGAAATGTTAAAGATGTTGCAAGGCTCGCAAAGGAGCTATCACTACTGGCATCAAAAGTAAAACAATATGAAGAAGAACTAAGCACTCTTCACTCAACACGTTATACCTTTGACAGCATTGTGGGTGTAAGC
Source organism: uncultured Syntrophaceae bacterium (assembly GCA_964610735.1). Classification (GTDB taxonomy): domain Bacteria; phylum Desulfobacterota; class Syntrophia; order Syntrophales; family UBA2210; genus UBA2210. The sequence continues at coordinate 3,430 of CAZSYH010000088.1, forward strand.
AATGCCTTCGCATCTCTGAAAGAAGAGGCCCTGAAGGCGGCTGCCAACTCATTTCCCGTACTGATAACGGGGGAGAGCGGAACGGGGAAAGAAATGTTCGCCCAGGCTATTCATCATGCCAGCCCCCGCAGAATCCATCCCCTTGTACGCATCAACTGCTCCGCCATCCCCAGAGAATTGATTGAATCGGAATTGTTCGGATATTCTAAGGGAGCTTTTACCGGAGCCAGCCGCAGCGGTAACCCCGGCAAATTTGAACTGGCCGATCATGGCAGCATATTTTTTGATGAGATAGGCGAAATGCCGCTCGAAATGCAACCGAAACTGTTGCGTGTTCTTGAAGAAAAAGAGTTTTCGAGGGTTGGCGGGACCGCTGTGATTCGGTCTGATTTTCGTCTCATTACCGCCACAAACCAGAATCTCCAGGAAATGATCCCGGAAAAAAGGTTCAGGATGGATCTCTTTTACAGGTTGAATGTTATACCTCTCCATCTCCCTCCCCTTCGTGAAAGGAGAGATGATATTATGCCTCTGGCAAGACACCTTTTGAAAAAGCTTGCTGAGGAAGCAAGCGTCCCTGAAGTACTGATTGATCCCAAGGGTGAAGATGTTCTGAAGAATTACGACTGGCCAGGAAACGTCAGAGAGCTTCAGAATGTGATTGAAAGAACACTTTCTTCGCTGGAGGGGGATGTCATTCATGTGCGTGATCTGCCTTTTTATCTGCATCGTAAGCTGGCTGAGATTAGAGATGGTCATGGGATCTTAATTGACAAACACCATCCCTCTCTGAAAAGTGTATATGGGGAGGCCGAAAAAAAGGCCATTCTTCATGCACTCAATACCACCGGTAGCAATAAGAAAAAGGCTGCAGATATTCTTGGCATACATCGGACCCTTCTGTATAAAAAAATGAAAAAGTATAATATACCACTAAACCACGAAGAGGAATCTTCCCCGATGTAGCTACACTGATACACTTAAATTTGCATCTCCACCCTTGAGAGAATCATCCCGTTTACAGTTTTTCAGGTATAAAAAGGCACATAGCCGTTTTTGTCCGCTTCTGTTTTCCCTTCAACAAGTAAATTCTTTCATGGCACGTTTCTTGAATTGTCCTTATCGCTGTATGTTATGAATCTTCACGCTTTATAATCCTGATATCTTAAAGGAGCTAATATGAATGGTAAAAAGATAGGGAGTCTTAAAATAGGCGATAACGCGGAATTCACCAAAACAGTTTCCGAAACGGATGTTTATCTCTATGCGGGGGTGAGCGGCGATTTCAACCCGGCGCACATAAATGAGGAGTATGCTAAAAAAACCTTTTTCAAGACGCGAATTGCCCACGGCCTGCTGTCAGCAGGCTTTATCTCAACGGTAATCGCCATGAAGCTTCCGGGACCGGGAACCGTCTATCTTGATCAGAGTCTCAAATTTCTGGCCCCTGTGCGGATAGGCGACACCATTACTGCCCGGGCGGAAGTTATAGAAATCATGGTTGAAAAGAACAAGGTGCGTCTCAAAACTACCTGCGCCAATCAGGATGATATCATTGTGCTGGAAGGAGAGGCTATTGTAAGCCCCCCCAAACCGATGTGACAGGCGGGTACGTTTGTATCCCGAATTGAAATCATACTATTTGCAACAGGAGTTTAATTATGGCATCTGATCAGAAATCATCCGCAAAGCCGGATATCCACCCCGTTATCCTTAAAACCATGGAGGCCGGGAGCAAGGTGGTACCCCTGGAAGAGGCGATCCAGCTCATACAAGACGGCAACACCATAGCGACAGGAGGATTCGTCGGGATAGCCGTTGTTGAGGAAATCTTAATCGGGATTGAAGAGTATTTCTTGCGCAATCAAAAGCCCAGAGGCCTCTCTCTTATCTATGCCGCCGGGCAGGGGGATGGCGGAGAGAAAGGACTGAACCACTTTGCCCATGAAGGTTTGCTGAAAAGGGTTATCGGAGGGCACTGGGGCCTCGCACCAAAGCTGGGAAAACTGGCAATGGAGAACAAAATCATCGCCTATAATCTCCCTCAGGGGGTTGTATCCCATATGTTCAGGGATATTGCCGCTCACCGGCCCAGGACTATTACAAAGATAGGACTCGGAACCTATGTCGATCCAAGAAATGACGGCGGAAAAGTAAACGCTATCACAAAGGAAGAGATCGTCGAGCTTGTCACCTTTGACGGGCAGGAATATCTCGCCTACAAACTCCCCCCCGTCAATATTGCCCTTATAAGGGGCACGACTGCCGATACGGACGGCAACATCACAATGGAAAAAGAGGCCCTCACGAATGAAAATCTTTCGATCGCGCAGGCTGCGAAAAATTCCGGCGGCTATGTCATCGTTCAGGTCGAACGGGTTGCCGAAAAGGGAACGCTGAATGCGAGAAACGTGAAGATACCCGGGATTCTCGTCGACTGCGTCGTCGTCTCCAAGCCTGAAAACCACTGGCAGACCTTTGGCGAGCCCTATAGTCCTTCTTTCAGCGGCGAGATAAAAATCCCCCTGCAATCCATGGCCCCGATGAAAATGGATGCCCGGAAGATCATCGCCCGGAGGGCCGCCTTTGAATTGAACCCAAACGATATCGTCAACTTGGGGATCGGTATGCCGGAGGGCGTCGCCAATGTGGCCAATGAGGAAAAGATCTTCAAATACTTAACCCTCACGGCTGAGCCCGGTATCATTGGGGGTATCCCCCAAGGGGGGTTGAGCTTCGGAGCGGCGGCCAATCCGGATTGCATTATAGACCAGCCCTACCAGTTTGACTTCTATGACGGCGGCGGGTTGGATATTACCTGCCTCGGCATGGCGGAAACAGACAAAGACGGGAATGTCAATGTCAGCAAGTTCGGCCCGAAACTCGCCGGATGCGGCGGATTCATCAATATCAGCCAGGCTGCGAAAAGATGCATCTTCGTGGGGACTTTTACTGTAGGTGGGCTGAAGGTGTCCGTCAAAGACAACAAACTGTGTATAGACCAGGAAGGGAAAACAAAGAAGTTTGTGAACCAGGTCGAACACATGACCTTCGGCGGGAAATACAGCGCCGAGCAGAATCAGTATGTGCGCTACGTGACCGAGCGGTGCGTCTTCGCGCTGACTGAAGAAGGTATGGAACTCATCGAGATAGCGCCGGGGATTGATCTTGAGAAAGACATCCTTGCC
>CAZSYH010000089.1:0-6610 GCA_964610735.1 uncultured Syntrophaceae bacterium
TCTGGAGGCTCTACGGGGAAGCGCGAATGTACATGAAAAAACAATAAAAAGAATTTCCCTCCTTTGTATAATCTGTAAGAAAAATCCCCCGCCTTGCGTAAGGACGGGGGATCTTTTTGTCCGGGCGGAAAGAGTTTTTATCCCGCGTCATTTTCAATTGGGTGTGATTCTGCCCGGCATTCAAGTAAAAAATACACTTGCATGTACCATGTTCTGTACAATACAATGCGCGGGGAATGATGTGAAGGGCAGGGGTCAACCCGGGTCCGGCTTTTCAGAGACCTTTCAATGGCTCCGCCGGGTTTGTTTTTAAACAGAAGGGAAACACGATGTCAGTTATAGAGGATAATATAAGGGAAATAAGGGAGAATATTGCCGAAGCGGCCGTGAAGTCGGGGAGAAATCCTTCTGAAATACAGCTAATGGCTGTGACCAAGACTGTGGACGATGACAGAATACTGAGGGCCATAGAGGCCGGGGTGGATATAATGGGTGAGAATTATATCCAGGAAGCAAAGAGAAAGATTGAGAAGATGAATGTGGATGTAAAATGGCATATGATAGGACATCTGCAGTCCAATAAGGCGAAATACGCGGTCAGACTTTTTGACATGGTTCATTCCGTTGACCGGATGGGCCTGGCTGTGGAGATTGACAAGAGATCAGCGGTCGCGGGGCGCGTGACTGATATCCTTGTCGAGGTAAATGTGAGTGGAGAAGAGAGCAAGAACGGTATTTCTCTGGATGAAGCGCCGGACCTGATCAGGCAAATCTCGTTACTTGACAATCTTTCTGTCCGGGGACTTATGACGATGCCTCCCTGGTTTGATGATCCTGAGGATGCCAGACCTTACTTTGTGACCCTGCGGGAGCTGAGGGACAGGATTGTCGCGGAGGGCATAAAGGATGTCGAGATGCGCGAGCTTTCAATGGGGATGTCGGGTGATTACCGGATCGCCGTGGAGGAGGGTGCGACCATCGTGAGGATAGGGACCGCCATATTCGGCGCGCGGGTGTAGTGTTATGTCAACGATACCCTGTCATTTCGAAGGAGTTTTTACGACTGAGAAATCCTGAATTTCTCCCTGCGGTCGAAACGACAGAATAATGGTCGAAATGGCATTTCCTGATTGATCTGTCTGCGTGCAACGCACAGGCAGGCACGACAGTAGGAGCTCAACGTCACTCCACGTCTTCCTGATCACCCCTGTCTGGCACCTGACCTCTGTAGATAAATCTCTCGAGCAGTCTGTGATAGGGTGTCCAGCTTGATTCATCTCCGGAGTTGCTTATAAATTCCCCGAACGCGTTCATTTTTGCGTCGAGATCATCGATAAAGTTTACGATGAGGGCCTCCAGCGTCTTGGGTCGTTTCGGGGATCCATATTCCAGGGTTCCATGGTGACTGAGAAGTATGTGGCGAAGCTCAAGCGCGAGCTGCTTTGGAAATCCTTCAAGCTCGGCGATCTTAGCGTCCACAAGTTCCACGGCCATGACTATGTGTCCTATAAGCCGTCCTTCATCAGTATAGTTCATAGAACCTTTGAACGAGAGTTCGTAAATCTTTCCGATGTCATGCAGAATTCCCCCTGTTATAATAAGATCCCTGTTCGCTTTCTGATAATGATTTGCCACCAGATCTAGAAGCTGCGTCACAGACAGCGTATGTTCAAGAAGTCCGCCTATATATGCGTGGTGGAACCCCTTCGCGGCCGGCGCCTTCTGAAAGGAGTCGGCTATCTCTTCATCACTGAATATCAGCTCCAGCAGGGCCTTCAGGTGTGGGTTGTCTATTGTGCCTATGATGTTCATGAGAGACTCAAACATTTCTGAACTGTTCGATGCGGATGACGGCAGGTAATCGGCCGGGTTGATTGCCGGGTCATCAGCGACGGTGATCTTTGAAATAGAGAGCTGCACAACATTTCTGAAGCTTACCGCGTAAGACTGTATCCGGATTATGTCCCCCGTCTGGAAGATGTTGTTCATCTCGGTTGCTCTGTCCCATACCCTTCCATCTACTTCGCCTGTCATATCTCTGAGCTTCAGATTCAGATATGGGTTCCCCTTCTGGGATATGGCCAGATTCTTTTCCATAACGAGGAATATATCGCTGACCCTGTCCCCCGCGCGTATATCTTTTACATAAATGTCTTTTGTGGTCAAAATCTTATCCGCCTTTCATTGGAATACACTTTAAAGGACCCACCTCTTACATGGCCTATGAGTGTTATGCCCGCCTCCCTTAAGATGCTTATGGCTTCAGAGGTTGGGACTGAATGGGAAATGATGATGGGGACTCCCATTGTCCAGATCTTTTCCGCTATTTCTGAGGAGACCCTTCCCGTCTTGACTATAATCTTGTCGGAACAATCAATGTCATTCAGAAGAGTGTATCCTCCCAGCATGTCTATGGTGTTGTGTCTTCCAATATCGTCCCTCAAAACAATTATACCCTCTGTATCCGCAAGGGCTGAGCAGTGTGTGCCGTGTGTCACCCTGTGAAGCTTTGATGAGGATAGCAAGACTTCCATGAATTCCACGCCTTTTTCTGCTGGTATGGAAATATCGGAAGTGATGCTGTCTTTAGGCCCTTTCGATCCCTTTGACTTTGTGCCGCTGGACATGACAAATATTTCCGGAGAGCCCGGTTTTGAAATGGCCCCATTTTTCGTAAGGACATCAACCCTCGATTTTTCAGCAGATACCGTTATTTTTTCTATATCTTCCCGAACCCTGATAATGCCGGCAGATCGTAGAAACCCGGCAGCAAGTTCTTCAAGGTGGATTCCCGTGCAGGCAATAGTCGCGGCTCTCCGGTTGTTCAGGAATATCTCTACAGGCTCTTCTCTTATAACAGATTCGGAAATCCCGGAAGCCTTTCCCCCGCTGTAAAACCTTACATTAATCTTTTCCGTGGGCGCTTTCAATTCTTCCTCTCTCTTAATATCCGGTGATCTTCCACCCGGATGGTCAGCTTCGTTTTATCAAATAATTCCATTAGTGGAATTATAAACTTGCGCGACAGACCCGTCATGTCCTTGAAACTGGCGGGTGATGCCGTTCCGTCTCTGATAAGGAGGTCTCTGTAATCTTTTTCCAGCCTGTCGATAGACTCTTTGTAAAAATACAGATCTTCGTTGACCTTGATAAGGACTTTCGTGTTGATCATAACAGCCAGGATATCGGTTACTGCGTTCCTTTCCTTCGGGAATTTTTCCATGATTTCTTTTGTTGAGGGTGGAGTCAGACCGGAATCCCGGTAAATGCCGGCAATCTCTTTCCTGATCCGAGCTTCTTCATCTTTCAGGTTGACTCTGTGCCCTTCGATTCGGACATTCTCCTTTTCCGCGACTATCTTTCCGTCCGCTTCAAGATCTCGGATGGCTTTGTTAAACAGCCTGGGATCGATGTAGCCCCCGAGAGTGTTTCTCAGTTCTTCTCTGGAAAGACCTTCTTTCAAGGGATGCTTTTTATGATATGCCTCTATCTCCGATATTACCCTGTCCTGAAGATCTCTGTATACACTGGAGGAGACAACCCTGCGTTCATCCCGGTCCAGCAGCAGGGCATTCTTTTTTGACAACATATTTTCAAGAATCTTTTCCTGCTCACCGGGCGAAATCCCTGTCCTTATCGAAAGGCTCCGGCTGGGAATGCCGTCAAGGCCAGCCCTTTCCAGTATTATGTCTGTCTTATCTTCACCTGTTCCCCTGTGGAGTCTTTCTTCTTCGCCCGGCATTGTGTGTTTCCTGCGTTTCTTTGCGAGAGGATCTACTATCTCACCGCCCCCTACCGTGGTGACCGGAGAATAACTTCTGATAACAAACCTGTCTCCCGACATGGCCACCACAGGAGTTTTGGGGATTACCTGCGCGTAAGTTTCTTCTCCCGGTTGGATTTCCTCCCTGTCAGGCAGTATGATCCTCGAAATCGTTTCGCTGGTCCCGGTGTGGAATCTGACAAGGGCTCTGTTCTTCAGTTTTTTCCCGGCTCCGGCAAGATATTTCATATGAACATCCAGACGGCTTGATGTCTCAAATGTGGAGACGCGGGTGAGAACATACCCTCTCTCTATCTTTGTTCTGTCGGTTCCCTGAAGGTTGATGGCGGTCCTCTGTCCGGCCTCTGCCACCTGGGATGTTTCGTTATGAATCTGGATGCCCCTTATCTTTGCCTTTGCACCGGAGGGCATGATTTCTACCGTATCACCGACCGTTATCCTCCCGGATGCCAGCGTCCCGGTCACCACAGTGCCGAAACCTTTCATGGTAAATACCCTGTCTACCGGCAGCCTGAAGAGTCCGGAATCTGTTCGCTCATCCAGGGTTGAAATAATTTCACTAAGCTCCGCGAGAAAGTCCGGGATCCCGGCGCCCGTGATCGATGACAACGGGATTATCGGTGAGGTTTCCAGAAAGGTTCCCTTCAGAAAAGCTCTGATATCTTCCTGTACAAGGGCCAGCCAGTCTCCGTCCACCATGTCTGCCTTTGTGAGGGCTACAAGACCCCTGTTTATGCCGAGAAGCTCACATATTTCCAGATGTTCCCGTGTCTGCGGCATTACGCCTTCGTCCGCCGCGATCACCATGACAACCAGATCTATCCCTCCGGCGCCGGCGACCATATTTTTCACGAATTTTTCATGACCCGGAACATCCACTATCCCTATCTTCTGTCCATTCGAGAGAGTAAGCGTGGCAAATCCAAGCTCAATGGTAATCCCGCGTTCTTTTTCCTCTTTGAGCCTGTCGGTGTCTGTGCCGGTGAGGGCTTTTATAAGCGCGGTCTTTCCATGATCAACATGTCCAGCCGTGCCCAAGATGATATGTTTCATATCTTCTGTCCGGTGATCCTGATTGTTGCCTGCATTTTCCTCTGTGTCTTCCGGGGCAATAGCAGAAACTCATGGTTTGTACAAGTGGATTATCCGCCGGGTTTTGTAATATCATCGCGAGTATGCTATAGAACTCCGTCTATTATGATAGTATTAGGCCTTGATTACGGAGAAAAGAGAATAGGGGTGGCAATCTGCGATGAGCTGGGTATAACTGCCAGGGGTGTCGCCACTATTGCCAGTAAATACTGGAAAAAGGACATTGAACAGATAGAGATACTTGTAAGGAAATATAATGTTGAAAAAATAGTCATAGGATATCCTGTCAGGCTGGATGGCACGGAAGGTATCCAGTGCGAGAAGGTGAATATGTTTGCGGATGCTCTTGAGACTGGTGTTTCCGTGCCTGTTGAGAAATGGAATGAAGCCCTTTCCACGAAAGAGGCGGAGGGCCTGCTCAGAGAGGCGGACATGAATCCCAGAAAGAGGAGGGCGGTTGTTGACAGAATGGCGGCCGCCATTATTCTCCAGGACTATCTGGATCATAACCCGAATATCCCCGAAGCGAAACCCCGGAGAGAACAGGAACGATGATCAGAAGACGGCTTAAGATAATTGCGGCTATAGGTGTGACGTGCGCGATGGTTGTGGCCCTCCTGTGCCTGCTTTTTTTCAATTATGCCAGCAGCCCGATAGATTTTGAGTACCGGGAGGTGACGGTAGAGATACCCCGGGGCATCTCTTTTGCTCAGATGGCCGACATCCTCGACGGAGCGGGACTGCTCAGGCATAAAAGGGGGTTCTATCTCCTGGCCTTTGTAACGGGTGCATCGAAACATATTCAGGCGGGCGAGTATGATTTGCGCAGCTCCATGAGCCCGATGACCGTCCTGGAAAGGCTGGTGAAGGGGAAGGTCAAGGAATATCCGGTTTTCATACCGGAGGGGTTTACGCTGCGCCGGATAGCCACTCGTCTGGAAAATCAGGGACTTGCCGACCGTACCCGGTTTATCAGCCTTGCGTCGGACAGCCGGCTACTGTCGTCTCTCGGCATAGAGGGGGAAAGTGCCGAGGGGTACCTCTTCCCCGACACCCATACGCTTAACAAGTCGATGGGCGAGGAGGGGATTATACGGTTTTTGGTGCGACAGTTCAAGCGTGTCATGACGCCCGGCATGCTCGAGAGGGCCGACGAACTGGGCCTTACGGAGAATGAGGTTGTGATCCTTGCCTCCATTATCGAAAAGGAGGGAGGGCCGAAGGAGGAAAGGCCGCTGGTATCAGCTGTTTTTCATAACAGACTGAAGAAAGGCATGAGACTGCAGAGCGACCCGACAGTCATTTACGATATTGAGGATTTTGATGGAAATATCAGGAAGACGGATCTTGAGAGGAAAACACCCTACAACACCTACAGGACAAAGGGCCTGCCCCCGGGGCCTATCTGTAATCCCGGTATGGAGGCGATTAAGGCCGCCCTTTATCCGGCGCCTGTGAATTTTCTGTATTTTGTATCAAAAAACAATGGTTCCCACCAATTTTCGTCCAATCTTAAAGATCACAACGCAGCAGTCCTAACATATCAAATTAAAAGAAGAAAATAGCGGGTTTTTTTTCTTGACAAAACCATCAAGTGTCTTTATAGTTCAATCAAGTGGAGCAAAGTGGATAATTGTGGGGGGTATTGTCAATGTCTGTGTTCAGGGGAAGATACTATCACACCATCGATGAAAAGGGGAGGATTATGTTTCCCGCCAGGCTGTGCCAGGTTTT
>CAZSYH010000090.1:0-6489 GCA_964610735.1 uncultured Syntrophaceae bacterium
ATCATGCATACCAGCGACGGCGGCGTCACATGGACAAACCAAATCCCGGCTGAATACAATGACACCCAACTTCAGGGCGTGTATACGCCGGACGGCACGAATATGTGGGTAACCGGATGTAACAAGGATGGTTACGCGCTGATCCTCAAGAGCACCGACGCCGGCCAGACCTGGACGCGACAGAGCGGGGGCGATGTCACTGATCTCGACCACGTCCTCGGCGTTTCAGCAGTTGACGCAGACACGGCTTGGGCGATGGGAGGCACTGGGAATGCAGCCGGGTGGATTTTACTGGGCACCACCGACGGAGGCGTAACCTGGACGAACCAGATTGAGGGCGCACACGACGGCAACGAGGTGTGCGCTGTGAGTGCCTCAGTGGTTTGGGCGGTCGGCGACTCCGTAGTCTCCTGGTCCATCGACGGCGGGCTGAATTTTGACCAGCACACCACATTTGATTACACCATGGGCATATCTGCGGTGAGCTCTCAGGAAGCGTGGGCCGTACGAGTGGGACTGGGCGGAACCATCTATCACACTGCGGACGGCGGCAGCAACTGGACAGTACTGAACGAGCTGGACGGTGAAAAACTGCCGTCCTTGTGGACCGTCTCGTTCTCGACCCAGCCGATAAATATGTGGCAGAGCGAATAAAAAGAATCTTTGATTGAGGTGCTTCTTGAGGAGTGGTATGTCCGGTGACATGGGAGAGAAGAGCACATGCAGAAAGTCATTGCAACTGCTAAAGCTAAAGACGTTCCAAAGACGTCATCCAAGCACTAACGAGGCAATCCAGCCGATCGGCAATTCCGCTGCGCTCCATTGCCAGCCGGTTATGTGGCACGTTATGTTTTTTAAAACGAAAGAGAACTTATGAATATTCGCGAAGCAACCAAAGAAGATTTTGATGCAATATGGCCAATATTTCATGAAATAGTAAAGGCTGGAGAAACGTACGCGTATCCAATAGACACCGATAAAGAACAAGCTCAAAAAATCTGGCTAGATGCGCCTGTAAAGACATTTGTATTTGAAAAACATGGTCAAATTTTAGGTACTTACTTCATAAAAATGAACCAATCAGGGCCTGGTGCCCATGTATGTAACTGCGGTTATATGGTTTCATCATCGGCAAGGGGTCGAGGTTTGGCTACCGCTATGTGCGAGCACTCTCAAAAAGTGGCCAAGGATCTGGGTTACAAAGCTATGCAATTCAATTTCGTCGCATCAAGCAATAAAGGTGCGGTTCGTTTATGGAGCAAACTTGGCTTTGAAACCGTTGGTCGTTTACCCAAAGCGTTTAATCACCCTACCAAAGGCTACGTAGACGCTTTGGTAATGTATAAATGGCTGTAACAACATGACATCATGTTTAACTGTGACAACGTGGAAAACCACGCTGCCCGTTAACATGGCCGTTAGGCCTCGGAAAAGAATGAAAATGAGATGCGGATGGTGCGGGATCAATCCTCTTTACGTTGCTTACCACGACGACGAATGGGGAGTTCCCGTCCATGATGATCGACGCCTTTTTGAAATGCTGATTATGGAGGGCGCACAGGCCGGTCTGAGCTGGCTTACGATTCTGAAGAAGAGAGAGAACTACCGGAAGGCCCTTCACGATTTCGACTATGAAAGAATTGCTTCGTATACACCCCGGGACGTCAGGCGTCTGCTCGGTGATGCCGGTATCGTACGCAACCGCCTGAAAGTAGAATCAACGGTAAAGAACGCCCGTGAGACAATGGTCATCATAGAGGAATTTGGATCTCTGAACTCGTTTCTCTGGCGTTACGTTGATGGCATCCCCGTTCAGAACAAGTGGAAAGCTGTGGCAGAAATCCCTCCAAAGACACTGCTGTCGGATGCCATGAGCAGGGATTTGAAGAAGCGAGGTTTCAATTTCGTTGGTTCAACCATTTGCTATGCATTCATGCAAGCGGTTGGCATGGTTAACGACCACACAACGGATTGTTTCCGATACAAGGAGATCGTAAAGATCGCCCAACAAGACAAAATCAGCGTACACGGTAAGCGCGCCGCTGATTTGTGACGTTTTGTGACGAAAGCAGAAAGGAGTTTACCTTGTTTTACAAAGTAGATGAAAGTGGGTACAAACAAGTATTACCCGGGATAAGATTAAAAACATTAGTGTATGGAGAGAAGACTCTTCTTTCAGAATTCAGAATGGAAGCAAATAGTATATTAGCAAAACACTCTCACCATCATGAACAAACAGGTTATTTAGTGGAGGGCAGGATCAGGCTTACAATAGGGCAGCAAACGTTTGAGGCTGGGCCAGGAGATAGCTGGTGTATTCCAGGTAATACTGAGCATAGTGCAGAGATATTGGAAAAATCTCTGGCAATTGAGGTTTTCTCTCCTGTTCGAGAAGATTATCTACCTGAGAAAAAATGAGTCCATATTTTAATAACCACCGAATAAGTCAATCCAGCGGACGGCTTACAGCCGCTGCTGATCTGCACGTTATGTTTCATCAACCATTAGAAAGGAGATAGATATGAATTCGTTGAAATTGGCATTAATAATTACCTTAACCTTCGTTTTTACAACCCTGCCTGTCATGGCTAACCAGGAAGTTGCAACTGAAAAGGGTCTTGGTGAAAAACTCTTGAGCCAATTATGGGCAGATATGAAAAAACCGGATATGGAGATGATTGAAAAGACAATGGCTAAAGGCTTTCAATCTGTACACCAGTACGGCTCGAACAGCCGCGAGCAGGAGATAAAACTTATCGAAGGCCTGAAGCTCGGTCAATACACCCTGAGCAACATTAAGATAACACGGGACGGTCCGGTTATTGTTGCCACTTACTTTGTTTCTGTAGAGGAAACAATTAAAGGAGAGCGACTTCCAAAGAACCCGGCTGCCCGGCTCAGCGTTTTTTTAAAGACTGACAGCGGTTGGAAATGGATAGCCCACGCCAACCTGGAGCCTTTAAAGTAAATAACATCAATTTCAATCAGGTCCAGTCGGGAGAGTTTGAAGTCATGTCCGCCTTTGAGACTCTGGAAGAGATGCGGGGCCTGTAACTTCTCAATTCATAAAGATAAATCGCGGCATACAGGCGCAGTTTTCTTGACATTAACAGTAAGAAGGCACCAAGAGCAGTCGCTAGACCACTCAAGAGAGAGGAATACCGCAGGAGATGGAATCTGAAGCACTGGCACTTATCTGCGGTCTCGCGGCTGCGGCGAGTTTTGGCACCGGCGATTTCTGCGGCGGATTCGCGACCAAAAGGAGCAGAGTTTACAGTGTCATTGTCATATCGCAATTCATCGGTCTTGCTCTACTGGCCGGGCTGGCCGTGGCACTGGGGGAGCCGATACCCTCTTGGAATAATCTGGGATTCGGTGTCTTGGCTGGTTTTTTCGGGACACTCGGTCTCGTGGCGCTCTACAGCGGTCTCGCTCGGGGGCGCATGGGGATTGTGGCTTCGCTCAGCGCCGTTGTCGGGGCCGTTTTACCCATCATAGTCGGGACGTTCATGGAAGGGACGCCAGCGGCAGGTCAGTTCTTCGGACTGCTGCTGGGACTCTGTGCGATCTGGTACCTTGCCGGCGGGGGCACCGCCGCATTGGTTAACCCGCGTGAACTTGGCCTGCCGATTCTGGCCGGGGTGGGATTCGGCTTTTTCTTTATCTTCATCGATCAGGTCAGCGAAACCTCTATTTTCTGGCCGCTTGCCACTGCAAGAGTCGTGTCGATTACGATGATACTGGCATTCATTATGACGTGCCGGAAAAAGGTACAAGTGCCCTGGAACCGTCAGTTGCTTATCATTGTCCTGGCGGGTATCTTCGACGCCGCGGGCAACATTTTTTTCGCCCTGGCATCCCGCATGGGAAGGCTCGACATATCGACGACGCTCACCTCACTATACCCAGCCGGGACCGTTTTCCTGGCCTGGTTCATTCTCAGGGAGCGCTTGGCCCCGCGGCAGTGGTTTGGCGTTGCGATTGCTCTCGTCGCGCTTGTCCTGATCGCGTTGTGAGGAAGAACACGTCCCCGTTTCTGTTTCGAGGCCGGGGAATAAAAACCGCCGGGAGACCAATCAATCCGGAAGGTCAAGGGAAAGCTCAGGTTTCCCATTGACAAAACTTATCATGGATGTCCCTGTATTAATGGGACGGGGTTATATGAAGAGTTGGTATGTATATATGATCAGGTGCAGGGATGACACCCTTTACACCGGGGCAACCACCGATGTTGAACGGCGTTTCGCCGAGCATCAGCAGGCGGGGCCGAAGGCCGCGCGGTACCTGAAGGGGAGGGGGCCGCTTCAGCTCATCCTCACCGTGCATGCCGGCGACCATAAAACGGCGTTGAAGCTGGAACACAGGATCAAGGGTCTGCCCAAGGCTCGGAAGGAAGCCCTCATACAACACCCGGAATCTATGCGGGAGATTTTCGGGGTTCCGGAGAAGATTCGGCACGAGCAAAGTTAACGGATACATCAAAGCGATCCCCAGATCTTCATAAAAAACGATGCTCTCCCCGAGGCACCCCACTATCAAATATTTTGAAATGCCATCATGTCCCGGTCACTCGCGCACGCCACAAATCGGGGGATGCCATACCTGTCTGGCAATTTTAGAAGGGAGCATGTAAGTTATTTTCCTGCCAGGTAATGCACGCCTGACAAGAGAGGATGCCGGTAAAGCATGCGGGGACCGGCATATTTCATCACTGCTCTTATCTTTTCCCTCATATCCGGTTTGTAGCAGTGTACAGCGCATTTGGCGCACTTCGGTTTGTCCTCCTGGAAGGGGCATTTTTCAAGGCGTTGCGCAACATAGTCCAGAAGCTCCCGGCATTCGGAACACAGCCCTTCTTTATTGCCATGTTGTCCATGGCAGAAGATCTCAATCATTACCTCAGCTGTTCTGCTTTCCAACTCTATTTTTGAAGGATTGTCAGACATAATATGCTCTACCATATGCAGAATTTCACCTGATATCTTTATCATCAGATTTGCCTGCATTACCCTTTTTATCCGCCACCTGGCAGGATTGATTCAGTCACGTGGGTATCCCCATCCTTGGCAGGATATAAGCCTGGAGCGCGTACCAGACGGCAACGATCGCAAGCATGATTAATATTTCTTTCATAATGTAAGTACCTCCGATTTATGTGTTCGAGAAGAATAAAGTTTTTGTTTCCCCCTTCTCCTTGATTTCTTATGAGCGTGTCAAGATTTTTCCTCTTGTGCTTAGAATAATCTCTTCCATCGGTATCTCCCTGCCTGCAGCTTCCATTCCGTTTCTTACCATCATGGGAAGGCCGGAGCAGCAGGGTACCTCCATAATAACAGTGGTGACGCTCTTAATGTCCGCGGTTCTGAAGATATCCGCAAACCTGTTTATATAATCCTGGATGTCATCGAATTTCGGACATCCCATCATGACCACTTTTCCTTTCAGCAGATCCCGGTGAAGGGTGGGAAAGGCGACGGCCGTGCAGTCCGCAAGCACAAGAAGATCGGCGCCCTTGAGAAAAGGGGCGCTCGCGGGTACAAGTCGTATCTGGACGGGCCAGTGCGTGAGGGATGATTCGCCAACGATTTCCCCGATATCAGCAGGTTTGTTTGCCTCCTGACAGGATGTGAATGTTTCAAAGGTCTGGATATTGGTTGACGGGCATCCGCATGGCAGGACAGGCAACTCTTCTTCCGCGAGGTGCTGTTCCACAGCCGTTTCATCGAATGGTACCGCTTCACGTTCAACTATCTTAAGCGCTCCGGTGGGGCATTCTCCCACGCAGTCACCAAGGCCGTCACAGTATCTGTCTGAAACGACCCGCGCCTTGCCGTCAATGATCTGCAGGGCGCCCTCGGCACATCCGGGCACGCATTGCCCGCACCCGTCACACAGCTCTTCGTCAATCTCAATTATTTTACGTAATATTTTCATAGGATCACCTTATCTGAAATTATTCTTTTTTCATCATCGCTTCAATATCCGCAGTCTCTTCCATCTTGCCGCAGATGCCTTTTACGCTGCAACCTGTGTTTTTTGCCGTTTCCTGACATTGGTAACAAAACATGTTATTTCCTCCATTGTGTAAAATAAACTGGTGTTATTGTTGGTTGAGAATCTATTTTAAAGAACGACGCATCACCTTGACTTATGTTAAGAAGAGGTGATATTTTTTCGAAAAGGGATCAAAACTATGACAAAAGTGTGGGATGTCTTGTTAAAAAGTCAGCTTTTCGGGGAGTTACCTGAAGACCACCTCGAAGAGATCAAAAAGATATCGGTTGATAAATATTTCAACAAAGGCGAGATAATCTTTTTTGACGGGGATGAGGGTAACGGTTTCTATCTTGTAGTCGAGGGGACCGTAAATGTTTATAAAGTTTCTCCCGAAGGAAAAGAACAGATTTTTCACATTGTTAAAGAGGGGGAAGCTATCGGCGCTGTTCCCGTCTTTTCAGGAAAATCATTTCCCGCCAATGCCCGGGCAAT
>CAZSYH010000091.1:0-6296 GCA_964610735.1 uncultured Syntrophaceae bacterium
TCCACACCTCCGTTTCCATGCCGATGCTGTCACAAAGCAAACTGGTCGGTGTGCTGAATGTGAACATTACGAAGAGCCACCGCAAATTCACGTTGGGACAGTTGAAGGCGCTGAACATTCTGGTGAGTATCGTTTCTCCCATCTTGGAAAACACGGCGTTGTATATCCAGATCCGCAAGGCCGAGGAGGAATACCGTTCCATCTTTGAAAACGCTTTAGAGGGAATTATCCGTAGATCGCCGGAGGGAAAGATCTTCTCCGCCAATCCCGCCCTTGCCAAGATATTGGGTTACGATTCTCCTGAGGAACTCATGACATGTATTACCGATTATACCCATCAGGTGTATGCCGACCCGGATCGGGCCGCGGAGTTTCAACTGATCATAGACACTCATGATGAAGTATGGAATTTTGAATACCAGGCTATTTGTAAAAACGGCGAAACGGTGTGGTTATCGGCAAATGGGATCACCGTGCGAGACGAGAAGGGTGTTCTGAGTTACTATGAGGGGATTATCCAGGATATCACGGGGCGGAAGCAAGCAGAGACTCGTTTAAAACTGGCCAAGGAGATCCTCGATACGCTGAACCGCCAGAACAATATCACGAAGCTCATCGGAGATATCCTTTGTCTCTTGAAGGAAGAAACCGGCTTTGAGGCCATTGGGATCCGCCTCAAGGAGGGTGAAGATTACCCATACCATGTGACCAACGGGTTTCCAGACCATTTTCTGGAAACGGAAAATTCTCTCTGCACCCGAGACGCCGCCGGTGAAATTGTCCGTGATGCCGATGGCAACGCTCTATTGGAATGCATGTGCGGCAATATCCTGTCCGGCAGGACCGATCCCACCCTCCCCTTTTTCACAGAGGATGGAAGCTTCTGGACGAACAGTACGACGGAATTCCTGGCCTCGACCTCCGAGGAGGAACGCCAGGGCCGCACGAGAAATCGTTGCAACGGCGAGGGGTATGAATCCATGGCGTTGATTCCCCTGCGTTCGGCCGGTGAAGTCATTGGACTTCTGCAGTTGAACGACTCTCGACAGAATCTGCTCACACCGGAGAGGGTCCGGTTTTTTGAGGGAATTGCAGCCAGTATCGGTATCGCGGTCGCCCGGAGACATTCCGTGGATGTCCTCCGGGAAAGCGAGGAGAAGTACCGCCTCCACTTCGAGAACGTGACGGATGTTATCTGTTCCATTGACAAGAAGCTGACGTTCCTCGACATCTCCCCTTCCGTCGAAAAGGTTTTGGGATACAGGCCGGAAGAGCTGATCGGAAGGCCGATTCACAAACTTAACCTCCTTCCCGCGGAAGATATCAAAAAAGTCCGTTCGGATCTGCGGAGCGTATTCACGAAAGGAAAAGCTTCTTTAATGCCATATGTGTTTCTGGCCAAAGACGGGACACGAAAATTTTTCGAGGCTAACCTCTCCCCCCTGCTTCAGGGGGGCAAAGCCACAAAAATCATCTGCGTGGCGCGGGACATCACCGAACGGAAACAGGCTGAGGAATGGCTGCTCCGGGAGCGCAGCATGGTAGAACGTATCATGAAGACCAGCCCGGCGGGCATCACCGTGGCCGATCGTGACGGCAGGATCGTTTTCGCCAACAAGAGGGCCGAGGAAATTCTGGGTCTGACCATCGATAAAATCACCGGGCTCACCTATGATTCTCCCGAATGGCTGATCACAAACTTCGACGGAAGCCCTTTCCCCGCCGAGAAGCTGCCTTTTGCAATGGTTATTTCTTCCGGTAATCCAGTCTATGGGATACGGCATACCGTCAGTTCCCCCGAAGGGCAGCGCGTGTATCTTTCCATCAACGGCGCTCCGATCCATGACGATAAGGGCAATATCACCGAGGTGGTGCTCTCCGTCGACGACATCACTCAGCAGCACCGCAGCGAAGAAAAAATCATCGAGACAATTGAACAACTGCGGAGGAGCGTTGACGATACGATCCGGGCGATGGCTATGATTGTTGAAGCAAGAGATCCGTATACCGCCGGTCACCAGGAAAAGGTCGCCAGGATAGCCGTGGCCATCGCGCAGGACATGAACCTCCCTGAAGAGCAGATCAACGGCATCCGGATGGCCGGCATGATCCACGATATAGGAAAGATGACCATCCCGGCGGACATTCTTAGTAAGCCATCCACACTGAGTCGTATAGAATTCGAACTGATAAAATCTCATCCCGAAGCCGGTTATAAAATTCTGAAAACGATAACGTTTCCTTACCCTGTCGCAAAGATCGCATACCAGCACCACGAAAGGATCGACGGCTCGGGATATCCGCAGGGGCTCAAAGGGGACGAAATTCTCATCGAGGCGCGGATTATCGCCGTGGCCGACGTTGTGGAAGCCATGGCATCGCACCGCCCCTATCGTCCCGCCTTGGGGATTGACGCGGCTCTGGAAGAAATAGAAAAGAATAAAGGGATCCTTTACGACAATACTGTCGCAGATGCCTGTCTGAGGTTATTCCGGGAGAAAGGCTATAAACTTGAAGGGGCGTGATTTAAGACGGTTATCAATGAAAAAGATTATGGTTGTCAGGGATGAAGTGTGTCCTCAGATCAATTTATAACGGAAAAGAACAGAGTGGGATGCCTCCGGCAATTTCAAAACGACACAACCGGGCGTGGAAGAGGGTAGCAGCGCAGTAGGGTTCTTCATCTCGATAATGTAATCAAGTTAGGGGTGCTGTATGTCAAGAAAAGTAACCGTTACAATTATCTTACTGTGTGTCGCCTTATTTCTCGGTGGTGTTCTTTTGTACACCATTATGAAGGGTGGTGGCGATCGAACAGACCCAATCAGGAATCACGGGGAAAAATGGAGGATCGGCTATTACGAGGGCGGGCCCTATACCAACTATACCCTCACTCTGCGGGGGGTGATAACGGGCCTGGCAAAGATCGGCTGGATTGAAGATATTGTCATTCCCGAGTTCTCCGATTCCGAAGATTCAAAAATGCTCTGGGACTACCTCTCGAAAAATGCGAAGAGCGAATACATTCAGTTTGTGTCCGACGCCTACTGGTCCGCAGACTGGAACAAGGAGATGAGGAAGCAGGAAAAAGAGAGCGCACTGAAACGGCTTTCCCTTGAGAAAAATGTCGATATGGTGATTGCCATGGGAACCTGGGCGGGCCAGGATCTGGCAAATACCATGCATTCCGTCCCGACGATCATCCTTTCCGCGAGTGATCCCGTGGGAGCGGGCATCGTCAAGAGCAACGAGAAGTCCGGCTTTGACCATATCGTGGCGCGATGCGCCCCTAAACGATATATCAGCCAAATGCAGTTATTCCACGACATCTTCGGGTTCAAGAGGATCGGCGTGGTGTTCGAGGATAGTAAAGAGGGGAGAATCTACGCCAATATCGAAGACCTTAAGAAGGTGGCGGAGCGGAGGGGTTTTGAAATTATCGAGTGTCATGCCAAGGATATCGGGCTGACGGAAGAAGAATGCCGGCAAGAGATCGTGCGGTGCTACAAAGAACTGGCTCCACGGATTGACGCGCTCTGGATCGGTCTGCATCGGGGGGAGAGCGTCAAATTCATGCCTGAAATACTCAGGCCCATGTTCGAACATAAGGTGCCGACCTGGTACTCGGAAGGATCAAAGGGCGCACGGCGGGGCGCGCTCCTGAGCATTTACATGAAAAATTACATTCCCGTTGGTGAATGGGCCGCGGCAATGATGGCGCGGATCTTTCACGGTGCCCGGCCGGGAGAACTGGATCAGATATATGAAACACCCAACGAAATCGTCATCAACCTGGAAACGGCAAAGATAATCGGTTTTGAGCCGCCGCCGGGCATCATAAGCGCGGCCGATGAAATTTACGAAAAGATTGAACAATAGAGAGTTTCGCGGGGTTTTCCTTCAATGGCCATGAAAAACCTTACACGGTCAATAGTTGTCATCGGATTCGCGGCACTCTTCGGTGTGCTTTTCTGGATTATTGACGGTCTCCTGAATTTTTATTTTTTCAGGGACTATCTTCGGTTCATGCTCTTTGAACGGCCCGAGACGGTGCTCGATGCCGTCCTGCTGAACCTTTCCTCCTACGCGCTCTTCGTGAGGATTTCCTTTTTCATTGCATGCATAATCGGCGGCGCACTGACTGCCGTATTTTTAAATCGACAGAAAAAATCCGAAGAGAAGATCATCGCCCTCAACGAAGAACTCGAAGAGCGTGTCGTTGAACGAACCCTGCAGCTTGAGAAGGTGAATCAGGAACTGAGAGAGTTTGCCTATATCGTATCCCATGATTTAAAGGCGCCCCTGAGAGCGGTGAATCAGTTATCGGGCTGGATAGCGGAGGATTACGGCGAGTGTCTCGATCAGGAAGGAAAAAAGAAGCTTGAGCTGCTGTCAGACAGGGTAAAAAGGATGCATGCCATGATCGACGCGATCCTGCAGTATTCAAGAATCGGGAGAACCATAGAGAAGGAGCAGGAGATCGATGTCCATGAGCTGGTGAAACTGGTGATCGATTCCATTGCGCCTCCTGACCACATCAGGATAATCATTGAAGAACGGCTGCCTCATCTCAAGACGGAGAAGACCCGGCTGGAACATATATTCCAGAACCTGCTTGATAACGCGGTCAAGTTCACGGAAAAGGAGGCGGGCGAGATCCGGGTAGGATGCAACGGCAGGGGGATGTTCCATGAGTTTTACGTCTCCGATAACGGTCCCGGAATCGAACCGAAATATCATGCCCGGATATTTCAGATATTCCAGACGTTGAATCCTCGTGAATATTCGGAAAGCACCGGCATCGGGCTCTCGCTGGTGAAAAAGATGGTCGAGACCATGGGGGGTGCGATCCGCCTTGAATCGGAGCCGGGGGAAGGAAGCACCTTTTATTTTACATTGCCAAAAGGAGGAAACAGGTATCTATGAGAGGAAAAAGACCGATACTTCTGGTGGAAGATGATGCCGTTGATATCATGACCATGCAGCGGGCGCTTAAAGACTTGAAGATTACCAACCATCTGGACATTACCTATAACGGCGAGGAAGCGCTCGAGCTGCTCATGGCTCCCTCAAGCGAAGAACCCTGTATCATCCTTCTGGATCTCAACATGCCCCGGATGAACGGCATCGAGTTTCTCAAAATAATCAAGCAGGATGACCGGTTCAAGAAGATACCCGTCGTGGTGCTCACCACATCCAGGGAAGAACAGGACAAGGTGGAAAGCTTCAACCTGGGGGTTGCCGGGTATATGATAAAACCCCCCGATTACCGGCAGTTTGTTGACGTTATAAAAACGATAGACCTCTACTGGACGATCAGCGAGCTTCCCGAATAAGAGGAGATGCAGATGGATATTGAAAGGAAATCCCTGCGAGTATTGTATGTCGAAGACGGCGAGGTTGACCGCTTGGCCTTTGAGCGTTTTGTCCGGAAGAACAAGCTTCCCTATGAATACAGTGTTGCCGTATCTGTCAAGGAAGGTCGGCTGCTTCTGGAATCAGACCGGTTTGATGTGGTGCTTCTGGACTATATGCTCGGAAACGGAACGGGTTTCGATCTTCTTGATGTCATTAGGTCCGACACCCCGGTCATCTTTGTCACGGGGACAGGTGACGAGGAAACAGCCGTAAAAGCGATCAAATCGGGGGCCATCGACTATCTGATAAAGGATCCCGAGGGCAACTATCTCACGATTCTCCCGGTGACGGTGGACAATGCGATCAGGACAAAGAAGCTTGAGGAAGAATTGAAGCGATACCAGAGCCGCCTAGAAGAAATGGTGGAAGAGCGCACAATTCAGTTACAGGAGGCCAACGAACGATTACGCGGGGAAATCCTGGACCGTAAGCAGGCGGAAGAGAAGCTCAAAAATACCCTGGAAAGGCTCAGGAATGCCGTCAGCACAACCATTCAGGTAATAATATCCACCATAGAGGCCAGAGATCCCTATACGGCTAATCATCAGCTCCGGTCCGCGGACCTTGCCCGTGCTATTGCCACGGAGATGGAACTTTCCCCGGACAGGATCGAAGGCATCCATATGGCAGGCTCCATCCATGACATCGGGAAGTTGCCAATACCCGCGGAGATATTGTCCAAACCCAGCAAGCTGTCAGACATCGAGTTTGCCCTGATAAAAGAGCACTCCCAGAAAGGGTACGAGATGCTGAAGGATGTGCAATCCCCGTGGCCGCTGGCGGAGATTGTCTATCAGCACCATGAGCGGATGGACGGTTCCGGCTATCCAAGAAACCTGAAGGGGGATGAGATTCTGATGGAGGCCCGCATCCTGGCC
>CAZSYH010000092.1:0-6098 GCA_964610735.1 uncultured Syntrophaceae bacterium
TTTCCTAAAATTAATGTCAACACACTAGAATCTTTTCCTGTCCCAATTCCGAATGCGAAATCGAGTCTCCCTTCTATGGTCGAGCGGATGCTTGACTTGAACAAGCAATTAGCCGAAGCCAAAGTGCCTGAGACAAAAACCATACTCCAGCGCCAGATTGAGACCACGGACCGGCAAATTGACCACCTGGTATATGAATTGTACGAATTGACAGAAGAAGAAATCAAGATCATTGAAGGGTCATAAATCACAGGCAATATAAGTCCCTCAAGTGTGATGGTCTCATAAAAAGTCGAAAAATACCGTTTCCCGTCATTCCGGCAAACGCCGGAATCCAGTCCTTTCAAGCAGTCTCTTGTTTTTAGAGGTGTTTTCAGACGTTGACATGTGATCCTTTTGTTTGATAAAAATACTGACAATATTGAAAATAATAGAGTAAGGCAAATCTGTCCGAAAACACCCTCAATGTCGTCATATCAAGGCAAATTTACCTGACAATCAATGGTTAGCTTTTTAAGAAAAACAAATTCAGTGATATAACCTTATTGAAATTATGAGCGGTAAGAAATCATTTAAAAAAGGAATATCCTCATTAGGTGGCCTGAGTTCGGTCCATAGTGTGCTCGATTCCTTTAACAAAATTAATTCAATACAAAGTATATTAGATTCCATGGATTACACGCGCTCAGTTCATAAGATGCTGGATTCAATGGACTATTCAAGGTCTTTCCAAAAGATGATGAGTTCCTTCGATCATATTGGTTCAATACAAAAGACATTGGATTCTGTGGCTTACGCAAGTTCAGCCCAGAAAATGATAGATTCAATGGATTATTCAAAAATCTTTCAGAAGATGATGAGTTCCATTGACCAAACGAGCTCAATACAAAAGGTATTGGGTTCGTTGGATTACGCAAGCTCGGTCCAAAAAATGCTGAGCTCTATGGATTACTCAAAATCTTTTCAGAAGATGATAGACTCTTTTGACCATATGAGTTCAGTACAAAAGATTTTGGATTCTATTGATTATTCAAGCTCAGCCAAGAAAACGCTGGACGCATTAAGCAAATCAACTGCTTTTTATGATTCGATAGTTTCTTTAACCAAGGCAGATTATTTCAATTCAGCAATAGCATCTTTGAGTTTACAGAATATTTCTGTAGAGGGTCTTGCCTTATCAAATGAGCAGCTCTGTGATCTTGATAAGCTTGGGAAAGAGATAGAGAAAGTAGCTAATACGGAAGATGCCTCTGCATTTTTTAAATTTTTCACCAAGCTTCCTGCAATAATACAAATTATTGTTGTGTTTTGTTTTCTGCAAATAGTTGGCCCTGTTTTGAACAATATAGCAGCCAACCTGATTACTCCGCATGTTGAGAGGATTTTATTCAGTGAGAATCTATCTAACAAAGAAAAAGTTGGAAACATTAAAAAGATAAAAATAGAAGAATCGATTGTAGAGTTGGGGAGACTCAGATTTATTTCGGGGGATAATGTGAAATTGAGAGCTGGTCCAAGTACTAAGACCAAAATTTTGGATGAATTAACCCTTGGCCAAGTGGTCACTGTTATTTCTAAAAACCGCAATTGGATTGAAGTTGAGTATGAAGATGGTGAGTACTTTCATGGCTGGGTTTTTACAAGATATACCGCCAAGTTTAAATCATAGCTTTGATAAACATAGAGATTAATGGCTGAAAAAGAAACACACCCAATAAGAAATGCTATTATCGCAGGTGTAATTGTAGCGATAATAGCATTGTTTTTACCAGCAGTCCGGAACTGGAAATTAGGGACACTTCCCGTATTTGTTAGGTGTCCCGTGTTTCCTTAAAAATTTCCGCGTGATTGGCAATTGAAGAAATAGGGAAGCGTCCCTAATTATTCTAATTATTATGCCGCTAAAATTTGCCCGTCAACTCGGCATTAGAGGAGAAATCTAATTATGGGAATAGTCACAGAAATATTGAAGGGCCTTCCGCTCTCTGCCGTGTTGGAGGATAAGCTAAAAAACCTGGAGAAGAAATACGAGACCATTGACAAGGAGAATGAACAATTACGGGATGCCTTGGAAGCAATGGGCGAAGAGAATGCAGAACTGAAAAAGCAACTCGCCGCGCGTTCAATTTCTCAGGATATACGAGCGGACTACTCAGAAGACGACCTTCTAGGTATTCTAGAATCATGGTTTAGGTCTTTACCACAAGATCGGAGGTTTGCCGCAATCGAGTACAGTAATGTAGACGCAGAACTTGAACTTCCTGCTGGTACCGCATATAGATTACTTAAAAAGAGCGTTGCTGAACTGGCTCTTGACGGTAGACCAATTCAGGTGAAGAGAGAGGGCAGTTCGATCATTCTTTTCACACTGGGGAAACATCCTCCCCGGCGTGCCACCATCCGGACATTTTAGCTATTCTAACCCAGATGAGCCGCACCTGAAAGTGTCAGGGGCAATATGTAGGTAGGCATAATCTTCGTGAGTATTGTGTATAAGTTTTTTTGCACTACTACCATACCGGCTTGTTGCCCAACAAACCTCTGCAGGGCAAGGGACGCCAGAAAGCTGCGCTCGTTCCTCGCTTCACTTTTTGTCGCCCCTGAGCGTAGCGTAGGGCTCTTTAATACTATGTCAATTGAGAAACAAATAAGCGACCTAATGCTATTCAATGAAAAAGCTACTAAGCTTGAGAGTTACAGCTTTACTCAAATCGTATTTAACCAAAGTACTGGTTTTACAGTCTCTCTTAAAAACATTAATGAGCAACCATTGCTGAAAGTTGAGAGAAGAGGACCTGATGATGAGTCAATTGATGCTTTTGTTCTAACTTTTAGGTTTTTTATTCAGGATAATGAGAAATCTTCTTTTCGAAATTTGGCGTCAATCTACGATACACTCTTAATTTCCGAAGAGAAAAGGAATAATTTTAAAGAAGCTAGAGACCATATTAACAATGCGCTTGATACAACTTCTTTCCTCAATATTGATGGGGTAGCGCTCACCTATAGACATATCATTGATACATTTATTTACGGTGGATTATCACATGCCAATGAAAGAAAAAAGAAAGAATACGATATCTGGATGATAAATCCTTTCACAAATCAAATTGTAACAAATGAGTTTGTCCACATTCTTGGTCATATTTTTAGTGTTATTTTCTACATTCGAAACCTTAACGCTGAAGTAATAAAAGAGTTATCATCACAAGAGGGTTGTAATTACGAAAACTAGGGACAGCGCCAATTATTTATAATCAGCGGCTCTACATGGACCGTCAGGGCCTGCGGACCTTCCGATCAGTGAGCCACAACGTTATGCCCAAGATTATAAAAGATATTTCCTATCCTTTCTTCATGTGATATTATACCAAGGTAAGATAAGATCGCATTTAGGAGGTTGTGGTATGGAAACAAGGCTAAAAATGGTCTATTGGAAAAGCGAAAAGTTCTGGGTAGGAAAACTCCTCGAACATCCAGAAATAATGACACAGGGGGAGACGTTGGAAGAACTTGAAGATAACATGAAGGACGCTTACTCGCTGATGACAATGGACGATGTACCGGCAGAGCATAAGGTTAAAGAACTTATCTTCGCCGTATGAAAAGAAAAGACCTCATCAAAAAAAACACATCTTTTGGATGTATTCTCCTGAGACACGGCCACCGGCACGATCTTTACAGCAATCATAAAACCGGTAAAAAGCAACCTGTACCAAGGCATAATGAAATAGACGAAGCCCTCGCAAAGCATATAATTAAAGAATTGACATAACACAAAGGCAATTCACCGGACGCTCGTTCCTCGCGCCGGTGATCTTTTCGTTCTGCAAACAATCAATATGGAGTTATTATGAATAGATTGAGTAAAAAATTGCTGATCGGAATTCTGTTCCTGACAGCAATGCTGATATTTGGAGGCATTCTTCAATCATATGCTGCTGACTTGCAGATGTTCTCCAATGCGAGATTGGTGAATAATCCAGCAAATGATGGAGATAGCTTCTTTGTGGAAGCTGATGGAAAATCTTTCCATGTAAGGCTTTATTTTGTTGACTGTCCTGAAACTTCTACCAGCTCTAAGACTGATGCGCAAAGGGTACGGGAGCAAACACGATATTTTGGATTATCCCGCGCTATACGTACCATTCATTTTGGCAATGAAGCAAAAACTTTTGTTGAACGTATCCTTGCTAAACCTTTCACTGTTCATACAGCCTTTGCAAGTGCCCTGGGAAGGTCAGCCAAAGGCCGTGTATATGGGTTCATCATTACAGCTGAGGGAGATGACTTGGGGAGTCTACTTGTTAAAAATGGCTTTGCTCGTACTCACGGTATAGGCAGGGAAACGCCCAATGGCATACAACGCAACGAAATGATTGAAAGGCTTCGCGATTTAGAAACTTCGGCCATGTTGAAACGTATCGGCATTTGGTCGGAAAGTGATCCGGAACGGATTGCAGAATTCCGCGCAACACAACGAAGTGAGGATCAAGAATTAAAGGAATTACAGAGTCAGGTAAAAAAAGACAGCTTTTCAGATGGCTTAATTGATCTAAACACTGCCAGCAAAGAGAAACTTATGGTTATCAATGGAATCGGTCCCGTTCTTGCTGAAAGAATTATAGCTGGGCGCCCCTATAAAACTGTAGATAATTTGCTCAAAGTGAAGGGAATTGGTTCAAAAAAACTTGAAAAGATTCGCCCCTATGTTGTGGTAGGTAAAGAGTAGAGGAGGGATTATTTGATTGACCAGTCACTGTACCTAATTTAACAAAAAGATATGAGCACAAACAATCGGGAACACCATGGCAAAAGTGCTGAAACGACAGGAAAGCCTTAACTCTGCTTTTAAGAAAAGAGCAGGACTTGGCTTAGGATTTGTTGTTACCGGTGTAGTAATCCTAATATTTTTCACGGAAGTTGGGATAGTTGGGGTAATTTTAATTATCTCTGGGATAGCATTGATAAGTAGAGGGCATAAATTTCATGTAGGAGCAGCTGGGGAAAGTTTAGTAGCTGAAGTACTGTCCGACTTCCCAGACGATTGGTATATATTTAATGACATGATTGTTGGACGTTCCCATTTCTGATGCTTTGAGTATTTCAATACCGGCAAGTTTTCCATCAGTAGTAGTATCAATATTTAGACCTTCTGCGATTTCAATAACCCCATCTGGTTTTTCATCACCAAGCTGGAGGTACAGAGCATCTACTTCTTCATCATAATGTACTTTCATTAACTTCTTCCTTTCTTCACAAGAGGAAGTCAGGATTGTTGAAGGACATAAATCACAGGGAACATAAGGGGATGAAAGTTTTAAAACAACCTACGACAATAAGAAACAATGGGATTTTAGGCCTAAGTATACGAGACTATTAAAACTATACGAAAAGCGGTGGGGTGGTAAAATATGACATCTTTAATTAAAATGTTTAGATGGTGAAATAAAAAAGGTGATAGATATTAAACAGCTCCCTTAACCTGAAAAATTGACTGCGAAGTGATGAGATGCGCTCCATACATGTAGAGAAGTTCTCTGATTTATGATTAAATCGACTGGCAAGTTATGTTGTCAGTATAGTTATGTTGTGAGTATAATTCCCATGTAATTCCATTTCCTTCCGAAAGATTAAAAAAATCCTTTTAATTCTTCTAATTCTCTTTTATTTTTTTACTTCCCTTGCTATCTTACTATTATGGTGGAAAGACGATAGCCATGTGATCAAGTGGCTTGACTTCCGCACCATTGAAAAATCCCTATTATTCAGTGCCTCAGGCATAAGGAGGGAAAAAATAATGGAACCAGGTTGCCTGAGAAACGGAAACTCCCTTTATCTGATCGTGTGGCCTTTAAGGCTTTATTGTCCGCTGGAGGCTTAACAGCAGACGTGCTTAGCCGATAAATAATTATGTTGTGAGTAAATTTTGAATTATGTTGTGAGTCCTTATAACGTATTGTTATTAAATCAAATATCCATTTCCATGCTCTTGGTGAATATCCCAATATATTTCAGGTGGATAGATGAGCTCGCAACATAAGGCAAGCTGTCGTCAATTTTTGTTTCTTCAACATCAGTGATGCTATAAAGCGAAT
>CAZSYH010000093.1:0-5990 GCA_964610735.1 uncultured Syntrophaceae bacterium
CTTTTTTCATAATAGTAAATTTGAGTTTCACAGTCTCTTTTGCCTATCTCCCCTTGCTGCTTATCAGGTATCACATGTTAATCCATAAATCAGAACGCCATCGCCACTCTGGCAAAGACCTCATCTACAGTATCATCAACGGCACTGCCCGCTGCTTTTTCGCAGTTGCTTCTGCGATATTCAAGCATGAGAGTAGTTGTAAAATCATCTTTTTCAAAAAGCGTATAGTTGACACCTAAAATGTATCTACTTTCCAGATGCCCATCCTGATCGCCACTTATGTCATCATCATAACCCTCATACCTGACCGCTATTTCCAATGGATCTATGACCTGACAGGCAATTGCAGCAAACCAGGCAGATTCCTTATTCTCAATGCCATCAGCACCCTTCTCCCTCTTGAGAGCAGTAATATATTCGGCATCAAAGGTAAATCTATTATACTGGTATCTAATTGTTCCACCAGTAGTATCGTTACGTTCATTATCACCGGGCTCGGAATCAAAATAAGCAGAAAAACTTAAATCACCGATGTTAAGATCTTTCATGGGCGAGATCGTTACATTAGCAATATAAGATTCTACGTCGTCTGTCTGATCCGCATAATAATCCGGATCTGTATCATCCGTTCTTATTGCGCCTCCAAAGCCATACCCGGCCTCTTCCAAATGCGACATAAGCACCTCACCCTTATATACCGTAGCGGATATATCAAGCCCCAGAAAATCGGGTGTGAATCCGACTGTCGCACCTGACTTTACAACCTCATAGCAATCCTTTGTAATAGGATCACTGATTGTATGGCTTTCAAATATGCCAAAGGGTTGACCTCTGTGTCCGCCCACGAAATAGATTGGAAAACTTTCTTTCTGTATGGTAATCGTCGCCTCATCCCAGAAAACACGATCATTATTATCAAGGTTTTCCCCTTTAAGAAGGAGATTACCGGTCACCCACTCGTGAAATTTTACTTCAGCTCCCAGCTCTACAGTTCCTATATCGAGATCAGAAGTGGAATCGCTATTTACAATCGCATTATCTCTCGGATCTGTATAAGAATAATCCAGTTCAATAGCTCCACTGAATGTTATGTTCTCACTCAGTTTACCCAGTATTTCCTTCGACTCCTTTTCCTGTTTTTCAACTTTCCCCTCCAATTGTTCAATACGTTCATACAGATCTTCAACATCTCCGGCAAAAACCGGAAAAGAACCAAGAAACACCAATCCAAAAATGAATATAACCATCATAATTAATAGTCTTTTCATGTTGTTCTACTCCTCCTTAATATTGTTTTTCTTTGACATTTTTCAAAAACCCTTTTAGAATAAATAAAAGGCCCAAGAAGACATAGAACCCTCCTTCAGGAGGAATTGTCTTTGAAGGCTTGTGAGAGGTCTGCAAGGGGGTAGGCCGCCAAACCTTTTTCCCCTTGCTGACCTTTCCGGTTACTTCATATCAAGCGCCTGAACCCAGATGACCGCATCCTGGGAGAGTTCCTTTCCGTTGTGCTTGAGATCTCCACCCGCGCCAAGGGCGGCAAAACCCCACCAGCCCGCCTTCGGGATACCAAAAACAAAAACACCATTTACATCTGCCTTGATTGTTTGTGTAATCATGGCATCGTGAGGCGCCTCAGCCTTTGCCTCTTTTACAAAAGCATTGCCCTTGACATCATGATTCAGGTATTCAACCTCAATCTCGGCATCCGGGACCGGTTTACCGCCACAGGTAACGACTCCACGAAAAACATTGCCGACCCACAGGGCATACGGTTTGTCGAGAGGAACAATCTCCACGGGCAGAGGATCGCCGACCGAGACGTCCCAGTCTGTCGGGGCGCCAGCCACATTGAATATGACCTTGGTGCAGTGCTGGATATAAACATCCTCCGATCCTTCATAATAGGGCGCGGGAACAAAGTAGAATGTGTAATCTCCCATTCCCCTGAGCTTTACGTCAGCCTCGTAAGCCTTTCCCTTATTGGTAAGACTGGCGAAGGTGATCGGCTTCAGGGTATTAAGAAGATTTTTTTTCTTCCCCTTGTGCAACATGCCGAAGGCGATCGGGGAATGAATCTTACCGTTCTCATCTTTTCCGATATCCATGGTGTGCCCCGCCTCAAATGGATGTGTGAACACCAGTTTGAGGGTCATTTTTTTCGATGCCGGTACGCTGTCGGGACTGTAAATCATCTGGAAATGTGCCCCTGTTGGAGCACTCAGCGCGAATACCAGTATCAGGGATAGTCCTAATACAAATTTTTTCATATTTTTCTCCTTATCATTGAATCTCATTCGGTAATGTTTTCGCCATCGACCTCGACAACATGGCCGGGTCCTGCGTCAAATATAACTTTGTAAGTCACACCGGGTTTTTTAAAGGTAAATGAACTGTTTTCATCCATCTTCCCCTTTTGAAGTGCCGTACCGCTCTTGTTTTGAACCGTTATGTCGACTCCGGCGGCCGACGACCCATCCGAGAAACCACCCTCGCATGTGATCGTCCCGTCACCGTTGTCATAACAGGAACATAGCGGTGTATGTGCAAGCGCATAGGTACTCAGGAAGAACATCACCATTAATACACCAACTGAACGAACTATAATTTTTTTCACAATTTATCACCTCCTTTCTATAAAAATTTCGTAACCGTTCACAGATTCATGGTTGGAGGTAAACCTACAATTTTTGAACCCCCGATCCCATTTCAACCATATTCTTCTGATATATCTCTATTTTTGATAAACCCCATGAGTATAGTAAGAGTCAAAGCAAACACATAAAAAGCAATCATCGCCTGTATCCCGCTGAGACCGAGTAGGTTTCCGCCGGTAAAGACGAGGACAGCAAATATGGAACCTAAAACTATGGGATAGAATATCGCAAAGAGCATCCACTTTGTGCTTCCGGTTTCAAGCCTGACCGATAACATTGCCGGGATGCACGGCGGATACATCGTCATAAAGAGAATGATCGCTAAGGCATGAAGAGGCGTCCACCCTTTCTCCTTTTCTTTCATTCTGGCACCAAGGGCTTCTTCCGCTTCACCCGGAGGAGTCTTGTAAATGCTTCCCATGGTTGCCACAATGTTTTCCTTGGCCGCAAAAGCGCTGACCAGACCTATATTGGTGCGCCAGTTGAATCCCGCATATTTCGTCACCGGCTCCATCCAGACTCCCAGCCGCCCCATAACACTTCCTGTAATGGTCTCTTCATCGATTTCCCTCCTAATCTTATTTCTCTCGCTGCTCAGCTTCTTATATGCCTTGTTGACCTTTCCGGCAGCATTATCATTTACTTTTTTACCACCTACTGTGTATTTGCCTCTTTTTACGATCTTAAAGAATTCACCGTTTTTCTCTCTGAATCTTTCATCAACAGCCGCTTTTGCCTCCTTACTGCCGGCTCCCATTTTCGCCTTTTTATAATCGTCCCAGTAGTTTGCAAAAATAGTCAAATTCTGTCCTTCAAGCAGTTTGGCATAGGGATTGGCGCTTCCTATCTTATTAAAAAACACCTCGATCTTATGGTTTGCCTGATCCTGATAATAAGTTTTTCTATCCCCACTTACACCGGGCACACTCAAGAGCAGATAAACGACAAGCGCAAATACCACAACGATCGTCATAATCTTCTTGACAAAAAGCCAGAGTCGCTCCACACAGCGGCGCAACACACCGCCTATCGTCGGGATATGATACGGGGGCATCTCCAGAACAAATGGGGCGGTTTCCGTTTTCCTGAGCAACGTCAGACTGAGGATCTTAGCTACGGAAAGGGCAATGATAATAGTGATTGTAGCTATAAAAAACATCATAGGGCCTTTGTATGCGGCAAAGAACATGCCGACAAGGAGTATATACAGGGGCGTCTTGGCCAGACAGTTCATGAGGGGACAGATCAGTATGGTTGCCAGTTTTGCCTTTTCATCCTTGATACCCCGACACGCGAGGACACCAGGGATAACACACCCGCCCACAAAGACACCACTCAATATCAGCGGCAGAGCAGACTGACCGTGCAGACCGAAATATCGAAAAACGCGATCCAGGATAAATGCGACACGTGCCATATAACCCGTATCTTCCATAATGGCTATGAGAGCAAACAGGATAACGAATATGGGAAGGTAATTCAACACCGCAAAGATGCCGTCAATAACTCCTATGAACACCGACCGAAGAAGGGGATCAAAGATAAATCCCGGCGACGGGAGTATGGACGCAATTAAATCCTTTAATGCAGCAAGAACGGGCCATGTATAAGTGGTCGCCTTATAACCCTGGACTATGGCCAGTTCGTAAAAAAGATAGATAACTGCAAGAAGAATTACCGGCCCAAGAAACCTGTTGCAAACGATTCGATCAATCCTGTCTGTTACGGTCCTGGTTATTGTTTTTTCTCTTCTAATGGCGCGTTCCGCGATCTCCTCAGCGGCCTGATAACGCTTCTGTGCGATAACCTTCTCAGGCGCAATCTTCTGCCGTAAAAGGAATTCTTCTCTTGCCAGTTCGACACTTTCCAGAATGTCTTTTTCCGCTTCCATCTTTACTCTCCTCTCTTGAGGGATTCGACAAGTCTATGCGCTTCACTATCGCCCTCCATAAGTTTCACCGACAACCACCGCGCCGGATACCTGAGGGAAAGTTCTGGATCATCTGAAAGCCTCTTCTCGAAAGAGCTCAGGATTGGTTCCAATTTCTCTCCATAATCGACCCGAAAGGAACCCTTTTCACGCGACATGCCGAGACAAGCGCCACAGCCCTTACAAGCTTCTCCATAATCCGTTTGAAAATGATCGCTCTTATAAGTATTCAGAATAGCCTCCTTGAGTTCCTTTTTCCCCCTGCCCTTGCTTCCCACAGTGGGAACTACAGGCACACCGAGCAGTTCACTTAATTTATTTTTATCGATTTCAAAACCACGGTTCTCCGCCACATCCATCATATTCAATGCAATCACCAGGGGAATGCCCATTTCTGCAAGTTGGAAGGTCAAATAGAGATTACGTTCGAGGTTTGATGCATCCACTATATCGAGTATAATTATAGGTTTTTCATGTAGAAGAAAATCCCTGGCGATCCTCTCCTCCGGACTGTATGAAGTAAGACTGTAAGTTCCCGGCAGATCAACAAGCGTCACAGTATCCTCTTTGTAACCGTATCTTCCGGTTCTCTTTTCGACGGTGATACCGGGATAGTTTGCCACATGCTGCCGTGCACCGGTCAGCATGTTGAAAATGGTAGACTTGCCGGAATTTGGCTGACCGGCCACCGCCACAATTACTTCGCTTGATCGATTTTTCATAATTGTTCCACCTCCACACCCTTGGCCTCATTGTGACGTATGCTGACGTGATATCCCCTCAGCAGAAGGTTAACAGGATCAACCAGGGGTGCATTGCGGACAATTTTTACCTTTGTTCCCGGCGTAAAACCCATGTCCATCAAACGCTGCCCTGTAGCACCGCCCAAGTTCACCTCCACAATACGACACTCGCAGCCAAGCTTAATGTCATTCAAAGTCATAATCATCCTCCCTCAGAAAAGCATTTAGCTATCAGCCGACGGCTTTCAGTAAAAACAACCGGCCATTGAACACTCACGTAATATCTCTTTGACAGTATTAGGATAATCGTATAATGTTAGATATCTCTAACATACCAGCCAAAAAAATTTTTACTCCATTTCAGATCCTTTTTCCACACATTCTTCACAACAACCTTTTATTCCCATCAAAATATCCCATTTTCCGAAACCATAATTTTCTGTGCCATTCCCGCTCCAATAGCCAGGCGCGCTTCTCCAACAGCGACAATAAAAGGTCCGGGGGCACCCCTCCTCATAACCTCTATCTCTGCACCCGGTCTCAGGCCCATACTTATCAAACGCTCCTGCATCCCCCTTCCACCGGCAAGGGAAACAATTTTCACTTTTTTACCGGACAATACCATGGTTAAGGGTATTATATTAGTTTTCATGTTAAATC
>CAZSYH010000094.1:0-5972 GCA_964610735.1 uncultured Syntrophaceae bacterium
TGCCCGCATAGGGTCCGTCCTGGATTTCATAGACGTCCTTGGATTTTCCACTATATACTAATCTATCTTCTGACATTAAAAACCTCCTTGCAGATTTCTGTTTTATCTGTGAACTTGTTCCTGCTCTGTTCTGCTCAAATACTATCTAAATGCAGCCTCCCAACGCTTATCAGGATCGTCAAAATAAACATTCTTTATATTAAAGGCTTCAGGGTCAAATTCTCCGCCTACCCATTCCAGCATCCTTTCGTGTTCTTCATCCTCAGGATTCTTTATGATTTCGAGAAAATCCGGATATCTCCATATTCCGCCACAATCCTCAGGTGGACATGACCTCTTTCCTGCGACACAAACCGGGTACTTAACGTCTTTCGCTCGAGCAACTATTTTTTCCAACTTTATCGCATGTTCCCAGCCATCCCCGAAATCGTACAGGTAATCTGCTTTGGGATTCTCCAAGGAAAAATAATCAGCTATTTTTAGTTCCCATCCAGGAAGGGTTTTTCTGTCCCATTCAAAATCTTCATCTGGAATTCCTATTTCCTCTTTCAGCTCTGTAGAAGGATTGATTATTTTAAAAAGATGAAGATGATAATCCTCCCATCCCATAACGTCCTGTATGGCAACATGCAAACCCCAAAAGGTATAAGATTCCGGAACCTGTATCCTTCGCCAGATAGGCGGTTTAATGTCTTTCAATGTAATCTTAAATTGATATACGCTTTTGAATCTCTTTTTCATTGCGCTTTCTCCCAAATAAACGTGAACATGTTCCAGATTTCTCTCGTTTCCTTGAATCAGTTGTCTTTATTTATAAGATTAACAATTATTTTTGTTATCACGTCTTTTTCCTTCGGATCACTCATGGCAATCATCAACGTCAATGCAACTAAAGCGTTATCTGCTATGCGTTTCGTTCCGTCAGATTTATAGAGCAGGCCATTCCGATCAAGAAACCAGGTAAAAATAGCAGCAGCGATACGCTTATTCCCGTCTACGAATGAATGATTTTTCACAATGAAATACAGAAGATGTGCTGCTTTTTCTTCAATGCTGGGATAGAGATCCTTACCGTCGAAAGTCTGGCAAATCGTATCCAGAGAACTGCCGAACGAATTATCCTTTTCACGTCCAAACAGCTTGGAATCACTCAATTTTCCCTGCATTGTCTTAATCGCGCCTTTTGCTTCTTCATATGAAATTCGTTTTGCCGTCTGATCAGATATATGTGTTAAATCAAGTTTCCCATAGTCGTATCGATCAAGCGTATCCAGAGCATAGCTGAAATCACCAATAACCCTCAGGAGACCTTCAGATTCAGAAACGGAGAGCAATTTGCGATCAACTATATTATCGATAAGCTTAATCGATTGTTTAAGTGCCTCATATTTTTCAATCTGTGATTGTAATCTCTTTTCATTCAGCGCATAGCCCGTGACAAGATAATCTTTCAGTATTTTATTGGCCCAGATGCGGAATTGGGTGCCTCGTAATGAATTAACACGATAACCGACAGCAATGATCATATCCAGGCTATAAAAATCCATCACCCTTTTTTTGCCGTCCTTAGCAACCTGTGTATTTTTTGCACAGGTTGAACCGTGCAATAGTTCACCGGTTTTATAGATATTTTTTACGTGCCTGACAATAACGGTCCTTTCCCGCTGAAAGAGTTCCGCCATCTGATGAGTATCCAGCCAAACAGTATCTTCAATTAATTTAACCTCCAGAGATACCTGTTCGTCTTCTGCCTGATATATGACTATCTCACCTGTATTTATTGGTTTATTCATATGTCAGTATTACCTTGCTGCCTGAAACATTTGTTATCATTATTTTAGTATTGCGCCCCCGGAATTCCCCGGAATTCACGGAATTCATCCGAAGTAGCCTGTTCCCTTTTGCCCTACCTTATTGTCTTCCAAGAGATGGCTCGACAGTCCTTCAGCGTAAATGCCTCCGATATGTTGGCTATTATAATACCCGCTGAAGCCAGATCTCCTGCCAGTTCTCGCCACCTGATTAATGACTTCATATGACCGGGAAGCAATGTAGATGTTGACTTGATTTCTATTGGATACAAACGGCCATCCCTGTTCACGATAAGATCAACCTCCAGGCCACCCTTAGAGCGCCAGTAGTACAGCTCAGGTCTTTCACCCCTGTGATAAAAAGCCTTTAGCCATTCCGATACGACCATGGTTTCAAAAAGCTGTCCAATCAAAGGACCGTGAAGTGTGGGTTCAGCTGCATGAAGTCCGAGCAGAAAAGTGGCTATTGCCGTATCAATAAAATAGAGTTTGGGGCTTTTTATGATGCGTTTACCCAAATTGTTGAAATAAGGCGGTAGGAGATATATCTGATAGCTCGCTTCTAAAATGCTTATCCATTTTTTGATTGTAGGAACACTGACCCCAACATCTCTTGAAAGCTCTGACATATTCAGAACCTGACCTGTTCGTGCAGCACATAGCCTTAAAAACCGGTTAAAGGTGTTGAGATCGCCGATATTTGCTATCTGGCGTACATCTCTTTCCAGATATGTTTGAATGTAACTCGAAACCCACAGATTTCGATCGACATCGCGGTTGGCCCTTATCTCGGGATAGCTTCCTCGCAGCAGCCAGTCATCAAGCATGACAGACTGTGCATCCAGGCCGTCCCTTGCAGTTTCAAGACGACCGGCAAAGATATTTTCAAAAATATCGTCAATACTTCGCTGTTTATTTCCAAAGCCCAGACTTTCACTTAGAGAAAAAGGCAACAGAGATAGTATCGCAATCCTGCCCGATAATGACTGAGTTACACCCTGCATAAGCGAGAAGCTCTGAGAACCCGAAAGGAGCCACTGCCCCGGCGTCCGGTCGTCATCAATTGCCGATTTAATATAATGGAGAAACTCCGGACAATACTGTATTTCATCCAGAATTACCGGGGGCGGATTTTCTCTGAGGAAACCGAGAGGATCTTCATTCAGGCGTGCCCTGATATCCGGATTTTCGAGTGAGACAAACCGGTGCGTTGCAGCAAATCTTTCAGTAAGAAGAGTGGTCTTGCCGGATTGCCGTGGTCCGGTTATCAACACAGCCGGAAAGGTCTTCATAGCTCTTTTGACTGTCGATTCTAAAGTCCTTGGAATCATGATAACCATCCATTATCATGGCCGGATTTAAATTTCAACTTTAAATATGACCCAGTTCTCGCAATAACCGGGATATTTCCTTTTTACTTTCTTGTAAATCCTTTTGCTTCATTACCGTTCCTTCAATATATCAGGATTCCCCTGCGGCTTGGAATATTCACTCACATTATTCAAGTATTGCGTCCCGGAATTCCCCGCAAGGGTGCTGTCCCTATTTACTTGAAATTCTGAGACAATAGTCGACGACTGCCACCCTCTTTTCTATTAACAGGCCAATCTGAACTTTTCATATCTTCGTTCCAGTAGATCGGGAGTGGGCCACTGGATTGAACTTTTCGGAAGGATTATTTTCTTTAGATGCATTCCCTGAAGTCCGTGGAGCAGCATGGGACCATCCTTCTCTTTCAGGATATCGTCTCGAACTTCGATGACATAGTCTGGCCGTATGCCGATCATGAAACGGTCAAACGCCGCATGGTGCAGTTTGCAGAGGGCAACACCGTTATTCACAATGGGATCGCCATCGGGTTCTCCATCCGGGATGATGTGCGCCGCGTCCAGCAGCTCAAGGTGTTTCAGGCGGCAGAACGCGCATTGCTCCCGATATGCATGCAGCACCCGCTCACGGAATCCGCGCTGGTGTAATCTTTGTTTGACTGAAGTCGTGATATACATTCTTCGGATGTCTGAAGCCACTTCCGGGATTGCCGGGATGTTGTCCTGGGAGTAAATGTATTGATTTACTGTTTTATAATCATCAACAACAACAGTGAACGTTAAACTTTTCGGTTCGTCTCCTACAATATATATGGGCCATACGGCCAGATATTTGCCCGGTACAACGCCGAGGAAATAGATGAGTGGAATGTTGTGGAGCATGGCGCTTCGGAGTCCGACATTTGCCCGATGATATGGATCTGTACCTCGATATTTGTATAAAATGAGTCCTTCCGGCGACAAGCCATCGTCGTAGTGCCCGGATGTCGTTGTCGTAATTGACAAGGGGTATTCAGGAAGTATTTTAGGCTTGAAAATGCCTTCTGGAGAAACGAGAGGAATCTTCTGATCTTCAAAGATGAATCCCTGCACAAGGGTTGTTCTTGGGAACACATCACCGTGAATATTGACCTGTTCGGAAAGCCACGCGAATGCTGCAATGCGCAAGCGCCTATCCAAATCTTTTGCGGAATTTGTGTGCATAGTAATCCATCGAAAGTTGTGATCTTAATTTATAAAAAAGGACGCTGACCCTATTTACGTATGCGTCGCATATTTGTAGCCTTCCATGATTCTTTGTCTTTCTTTCTGTCAAAAGATGGAATTGCATCGAAAATCAGTTCACTCCCCTCTCTTACATCTGGCGGAAGATCTGACTTGACACAAAAAAAAGATTGCTCATCGCCTGTATAAATAAAGCAGAATGGCTGTTCGCTACGCCCCAGGCGTAATTTGCCAATAAGCCTCTTTTTTGCTTTTCGGCTTCCATTTGATAATTTTTCAAAGTCGCTATCTTTCTCTTTTAACTTTTCCCACTTGTTGCGACAATTGTTTAATGCTTCTTTTAATGAAGATGGTTTATCATTATTACCAATGATTTTATCTAACTCATTAATAGTATCCGTAACGGATTCAGGGATATTCCATCCTTTTTCATTTCTTATATATTTACACAGAACAAGATGGGCTCTTGCTTCTTCGTACTGTCCCATTTCTTTGCAGAGCATACCAATATCAACAAATAGTGAGACCATAGATTCTAATTTAGGATGATTACTGGCAGCCTGATACATTAATTTTAACGCATTTTCACTTCGTCCAGTTTCTCTAACTACTTTCGCATATTCATGAAGAATCCACCAGTCAGGTTTATATCGATCACATAGCTCTTGATAAATCTTTTCTGCTTCAGGAAGATTGCCAATCCGATGGTTTGCGAAGGCCTTAAGTCGCAGGAAAAATTTTCGTTGTTTGGGAAAATGTTCTAAAATTTCATCAACTAAAACGATTGCCTCTTTTGAATCTCCCTTCTGAATAAGACCATTTATGCGGTAGTTATACCAGAGTGATTGATCACTCCAACCTTCCCTACCTGAACTATCCGTCATAGGTTCTGTGCTAAGAGAAGTCGGATCAATGTTAACCACCCATTTATTAACAATCTCCCAATGGTTAGAAGCCTTGGCTGATTTCAGCACCTTAAAAACCATCATTTTTTTGGCTAAGCCATCAGGATTAAGATCCATTATTTCTTGGGCGGTCTGCACTACTTTGCCGAGAGGTTCAGTGTCTCCAAGTTTGTAGAGCGTTCCAGAAATTAAAGTCCAGATAACTTCTATTCGACACCAATCGAAATCGGGATATTTGTCAATTAACACGCGAGCAAGTACAATGGCTTCATCAAATAACTCAAGTTTTCTGAGACAGTGTAAAAGTCCAGAGCCGTCGTATTCATCTCCTGTTTCTTCCCACAAGCTTCTATAAAGTGTAAGAGCTGCTGGGAAGTCGCCAGCTTTTCTGAGTTCATTGGCCTTCTGTTTTCTTTCGGTCAGATTAATTGTAAAAGTTAGGATCTTTCCCTACAGTTAAGGGGTGAAAGTAGTGGCAGTCAGTTTTCTCTTTGGGTAAGATGTTTTTAACAAGGAAACATCAATAAACCAAAGGAGGAAAGAAATGACTGCCAAGAAGAAGATAGCACAAAAGAGGCTCACATTGCTACAATTAGCTGAGCGACTTCGTAACGTATCGGAAGCATGTAGGCACCACGGTGTATCCCGGAGCCAGTTTTACGAGTACAAACGATCCTTTCAGGAATACGGATTCGAGGGATTGA
>CAZSYH010000095.1:0-5936 GCA_964610735.1 uncultured Syntrophaceae bacterium
TGCAGGGTGTCCCCTTCGTAGAGGACCTGTTCCAGGAAGAGTCCCGAGGGGGGCGAGGTGAGTCGGGCTGGTATATCGGAGGGGTCATGAAGCATTCCCTCCACATTCTGGGACGACAGGTTCCCCCGTCCCACTTCGACGAGAACCCCCACGATGCGGCGGACCATCTTCCACAGGAAATGGGATCCGGCGATCCTGAAGACGATTAGACCGTTCGCCTCCAAGAGTTCCACCAGATCTATCTGTACCAGACTAGAAGTCTCCTTGCCGCTTCGTTTGTCGGCAAAGGAGGCAAAATCGTGAAAGCCCGAAAAGAGCTGTCCCGCCTCCGCCATTGCTCTGCAGTCGAGACGGTCCGTTATCCACCATACATAGCGTTTCCCGAAGGCCGTCCGGTGCTTCGAGATCAGGTAGACGTAACTTCTGGACTGGGCATTGTGGCGGGCATGGAACCGGGATGAGACCCGTTCCACCCTGATGATATTAATGCCGGCGGGGAGAATGTCGTTGAGTCCCTCCATCATCTTGCGGGGTTCCATCTTCTTCTTTGTTTCCAGATGGGCCACCTGGGCCAGGGCATGGACCCCGGCATCGGTTCGTCCCGCTCCCTGGATGTCCACGTCGGTTCCGGTAAGCTGAGCCGCCGCCTTTATCAAAGTTTCCTGAACGCTCTTGGCATTCTTCTGAGCCTGCCATCCGTGGTACCCGGTCCCATCGTACTCCAGTGTGATCTTGTATTTGTGCATGCGACCTCCTCAAGGTTGCGGCCTAGTCATGACCTCCGCAAATAAAAAAAGAGGGTCCGGGGGAAAAGACGTTGTCCGGATTCTCTCAGCATTTAGGGAAAAGCGGCTTTTTGTGGTGGAAGTATAGGGACCGGGTCGAATCGTGTCAAGATTTTGTTGAAGTGTGCCTTTGATACCGGGGAAAATAGGAACACTTCCCATACCAAATCTCTTTTGGCTTTCTAATTGACGCGTCAGGTTGAAGCCAGATTTTAAGGTTGATGACGTAATCAATCATGCAACCTACGGGATGGGGCTTGTGACGAAGGTCTCTCGTCAGAGGGTCGGAGTATTATTTTTCGACGCCCTGCGGACCCTTGTGTGCGACTGGGGATGATCCCCGTGAAGGAGGCAGCCCGCTCTTGTGACAACAGCGTCGTGAGAAGTCTCCCCCGCCTTTGACTTATCTTGCATGGAAAGCGAGAAAATATCTGGCTGTAGGCGCTGATTTGAACTATATGAATAAGCAAAACGGTGAAAATCACCCAGGAGGGTATAATGAACAAATTTCATGATCGTATCATTCGCGCCGCCAAGTTGGATGCCAACCTGTATGAAGAGGTTGAGGCCGACAAGGGGGCAATGCTCCAGGCAATGGCGGTTGTCGTCCTTTCCAGTCTGGCAGCCGGTATAGGAAGCATTGGAACAGGCGGGCTCGGCGGGCTTGTGATGGGGACGATCGCGGCCCTTGCGGGATGGTACGTCTGGGCCTGGCTCACATACTTTGTCGGCACAAAACTCCTTCCGGAACCGCAGACCCAGTCAGATCCCGGTGAACTGCTTCGCACCATCGGCTTTGCGAGCTCTCCCGGATTGATTCGAATCTTAGGCATTATTCCGGGGCTGGGAGGGGTGGTTTTTCTGGTAGCCTCACTCTGGATGCTGGCGGCAATGGTGATCGCGGTCAGGCAGGCCCTTGATTATACAAGCACACTGCGGGCCGTAGGGGTATGCGTGATCGGCTGGGCCATTCAACTATTGATCCTACTGCTGTTGTTTTCTATCTTCGGCGGGGGCGCGCAACCGGTTTAAGAGAGGGCGAATTCGACTTCAAGCCTGGGCTGATTCAAGTGCCCTTGATGACAGAGATACATAACTCTAACCTGTTACAAGTAAGTTATTATTCATGATCGACATACACACTGATCGTCTCTATCTGACTTCCACCGGGAGGCTGGCGCGCGACCTGAGCCGGCGTTTCCGCCTGAAGTGTCTCCGTGAGGGGAAACGGG
Source organism: uncultured Syntrophaceae bacterium (assembly GCA_964610735.1). Lineage (GTDB taxonomy): Bacteria > Desulfobacterota > Syntrophia > Syntrophales > UBA2210 > UBA2210. The sequence goes on from CAZSYH010000095.1 coordinate 2,018, forward strand.
GTTGGGAATCCCTGCAGGCGATGAGTCTCAATGCCTGGCTTGATCGGACATGGATGGAATCGTGGCCCGAAGAGATGCCTGCACATGATCTCTACAGGATGAATCTCTGGAAGGAACTGGCAGGCAGGATCGCGCCCCCTTCTCCGCTTACCGTTGATACAAACCTCTGCGCCATTCTCGATGAAAATTACGGCATTATGGCGCGCCATGGACTTGACCCCGCGTCCGGATTCCCCTCCACGCCTCTCGTAGAATGGAGAAGAGAGATAAGCGGGGCATTTAGAAAAACGCTTGCCTTCAATGGTCTCTTCCATCCGTCACGCAATCCGGTTTTGCTGCGCCGGGCAATAATTGAAGGCAGAATCGCGTGCCCGGACAGGAGGATCTTGCTGGCCGGTTTTGAATCGCCCGCCCCCGTGGAACGCGAACTGTTCATGGCGCTTGAGCAGAAATCCGACCTTGAATATGTGAATTTCCCCTCGGTAAAATCGGAAACAATAGAGCCCCTTGCCCTCCCCTCTCCCGAACAAGAGGTCATATACCTGGTTCATCGTCTCGCCGGGGACGCCCGGACAATGCCCCTTCACAGGATAGGGGTGATCGTTCCGGACATGGACAGATATGCCAGGATGCTGGAGCGGGATCTTCAGGCCGTTACAGCCGATGTTCCGCCCCACGGTACCCACTGGTTCAACATGACAAAGGGTATTCCCCTTCTTGAGACACACCTGATGAACGCGGCCCTGCTTCCCCTGCGCTTCGTGCTCGAGGGAGAGTCCCGCGAGCTGCTCCTCTCTCTTTTCCTATCCCCCTACTATGGCTGCTGGCAGGGAAAACGCCATGAGATTGCGCGGGCCGACATCCTCTGGAGAAAAGAATCCCTCGACTCAGGGCTTGAAGTGCTCCTTCAGAAGCTAAAGCATAAAGGTCCGAATATATACGGTCTTATCCCCTTTGAGAGCCTTGAGCTCCTCTCCTCTTTCTGTCATACGATACAGATATCCGAAAAGAAGAAAGGGGCCTTCTGGACGGGACGACTCAGAGAAGTGTGGACCCGCCTCGGGTTCCCCACCATATCGGATGAAAAGGATACCGTGGACAGGAGGGGTCTTGACGGAATCATGAAAGAGATAGACCGGCACCTGTCGGAGGTGTGGATGGACGCCCGCGAGTTCTCGGCATGGCTGACGCACCTCGCGTCCCGCAAGGTGGTACAGATCGGCGCCGCTGAGGATGCCGGCATACAGATCATGGGAACTATCGAATCGCGCGGCCTCGATTTCGACAAGCTGTACGTCCTCGGCATGGACGACCGGTCACTCCCGGAACCGGCGCGCCCTCTCCCTTTCCTCGACTCTACGGAGCGAAAGCTGGTGCAGGGCGGCACGGCAGAGAGCCAATACGAATTCGCGAAGCAGGCATTTGATCATCTGATGGCCCTCGCGCCGGATATCACCCTCCTCCGGGCCGAGATGGAGGACCTCAAGCCCCTCGCCCCCTCTCCCTTCTGGCCCGCTGCCGAGGAGAAGCGCTCCATCGATATCTGGAACGCCCCCGGCCCGGCATGGCTGAGAGCAAAATGGCTCCATTCTGCCTATGAAGGGTTACATGAGGAAATATCTTCTGAGCCTCCCATAGAGACGCTTATAGCCCCCTGCTTTGTCCCTGAAACCATCTCGGTAAGCCGGTTTCAGAAGGCAGTTATCTGCCCATACCGTTTCTTTGTCGAAGGCATTTTAAACATAGAATCACTGGAAGAAATAGAACCGGACGCCTCCCCGAGGGAAAAGGGAAACCGGATTCACGACGTGCTGGCCCTGTTCACCAAAAGCCTGAGAGACGAAGAGATGGATCTGAGCAATGAAGGAATTCTCCCTGAAGCGCGGGAACTCCTGACAAGATGTGTGGAGGATATACTTCACAATGTAGCGGATAGACCACACTGGCAGGTCGAGCGCAGGCGCTGGATTGGCCTTAAGGACAGCGAAGAAGGGGGTATGCTCACCGACTGGCTCAATCTCGAGATAGAACGCTGCCGGGAAGGCTGGAAGTGCGTCGCGGAGGAAAGCTCGTTCGATGCCCTCACGGTCGATGGACTTCCTTTCTCTCTGAAGGGGCGGATAGACCGGGTGGATTTCAGCAAAGACGGAGGGACTCTCCTCTGGGACTATAAAACGGGCGAGGTACCCACGACGGCGGACATCGTGACACGCCTGAAAGAACCCCAGCTTGTCATCTATCTCCTGGCGCTTGTGAGTGGGCACATCGACGCCCTAAAGCCGTATATTGATTCGGATACGCCTTTTTCGGCAGGATATATACGTCTCAAATCATCCGGCGATATCAGGATTTTCCCGATCAAGGGTATCGAGGCATCCCTGGAAGACTGGGGAAAGGCCATGGCAAAGCTGGGGGAGATGCTGGGATCTGGAGACTTTCGCGCCGAGCCCTTCCCTGTTTCAGATGTAAGCGACCGCTACAAGACCTGTGAGAGATGCCCGGTCATAACCTTGTGCCGGGCAGGGGTCAGGGATCAGGGGTCAGGAAATAAAGAGGAGACCAATGAAGAAACCGAATGATGACGGACAGCGAACCGCCGCTCTTGATACGAGCCGGTCGCACCACGTGGAATCTCCCGCGGGGTCCGGCAAGACGCTCCTCCTTACCAAACGTTTTCTCAAGCTCCTGGGAGAGGTCCGGGACCCGGCGGAGATCCTGGCCATCACCTTTACCGAGAAGGCGGCCGGAGAGATGCGCCAACGCATAACCGGCTTTCTGAGCGGCAGGACGTCCGCGAATGACCCAGACGGCGAAATGACGGCACTTGCCGAAAAAGCCCTTCGGGCGCACAAGGACAAAGCGCATCTTCTCACCTCCTCCGATACCCTCAACATCATGACATTCCACGGTTTTTGCAGCTATATCGCCAGGCGCGCGCCCCTTGAAGCCGGAGTCGCGCCCGATTTTGAGATTATCGACAATGACGCGCAGACCATCCTGACAGAGGAGACCGTACAGGCCGCACTGAAGGGCTTCTTCGCCTATCCCGCGACCGACGGCAGGAGAAAGGCCTTCGAAAACCGCCTCCTCTATCACAACAATAACTGGAACGGCATCTCCCGGGAATTAACCGGCATCATACAAAACAGGGGACGCTTCAGAGACCTGATAGAGATCATCAGACAGGCGGGCGGATGGGGACTGTCTGAGCTTCCGGCGATCCTGAGCGAACGCCTGCGTGTCTATGTCGAAGGCCGCATCTGTACCCTTATAGATTGCTTTAAGGAAACGGAGCTTGGGCAATGCTGGCAAGACCTTACCGCCCATCTGGTCGACCAGGAAACACCGATGGGCGCACGCCTGCCCGCGTCTCTACCGGAGAGCAATTGGGAAGACCTCCCATCATGGCAGGCAATCGCGAATGCCCTCACCACAAAGACCGGAACAGCTCGAAAAAGTTTCGGCCCCAAAAGCGGCTTCTACAACAAATTCAGCAAGACACAGTGGGGAGAGATGATAACTTCCATGGGCGATCCCTGCGCCGCCGCGCTTGCCGAAATCAAGGCCCTCCCCTCCCCTGATGATATCGGGTCGGATATGGACCTTCTCTCGGACTTTATCGTCATCGCGGCGGACCTCATCGAGCGCTACGAGACCACCTGCAGGGGGCGGCGTGTCGTTGACTTTGCCGGTCTGGAACAGGCCGCGCTCCGGGTGCTCGGCGAAAGCGACCCCTCCGATATTCAACTCTATCTTGATCACCGGATACAGCACCTCCTCGTTGATGAATTCCAGGATACCAACCGCGCCCAGTGGGAACTCGTCAGCCACCTGTGCAGCGGCTGGTCTCCCGAAGACGGGCGAACCGTCTTTATCGTGGGCGACCCCAAGCAGTCCATCTATTCCTTCAGAAATGCCG
>CAZSYH010000096.1:0-3559 GCA_964610735.1 uncultured Syntrophaceae bacterium
CGCCCCCCTCGGGACTCTTCCTGGAACAGGTCCTCTACGAAGGGGACACCCTGCAATCGGCGGGCTCACTGCCGGCAGTGCCCGTCCCCGGATTATGGAAGTCCGAAGGCGGAACCAAGCGGCAATCGCAGGCGGCGCGAGGGGCAAAGTGAAAAATGGTGACAGGACCATTATTTCTACCCTGATCCACACCAGTCGTTGCGCATAAATAGGGGAAGTGTCCCCCCTCTTTTTTTACATACGGAAGAAGATCAGGCTTTCCGAAGGTAGCTTGGGAGGGCATCCTCCTCCATCCCCTTGAAACTGCAGAGAATGGGACAGGTCTTACAGGGAGGCTTTATCCCGGACAGCGGCGGCTCCCCCTTGATACCTTCAATATAATCGCAGCACTGATTAACCTCTTCGTCGTCACCTTCGACAATTATGCTTACTGCCCCTTCTGCACCGCCGTATCCACCCGACGCGAAATGGACGGCTTCTACATCAAAGAGCTCTTCCAGGGCGTCCAGTTCGGTATAGGCCATGCCGTCTGTAACGCACGCCATCCCGACCGTGGCGCCTATACTCCGTTCGATAGTGTGCAATCCTCCCATCCGGGATGCCTCTTCGACGGACAGGATCATCTTTTCGAGACCCACTGGATAGATAATCGTCGCTCCCCGGACCTTCATGGGCAGGTAAAATTGACCCATGGTGCCCCCCATGGGATTTGCCATAACGACACCGACATGTCCCATGTGATCAACGGCATTGGCCCCCTTTAACAGTATGTCCCCCGGCCCCAGTTCATCGATAACGGTGGATGGTTCCACATCCAGCAACTGATTCTTGTGAAACGTGACCGGTTGCATGCGAATGCCCTGAAGGAGCGCGCAGGTGATCCCCTTGATGACCTGCCCGGCAACATACTTTTCCTTCTCTATCGATTTCCCAAGCAGTTCCTCGACGATATACGCGTTTGTAGACCCGCGTCCCACGATCAGATATCCTTCTTCCTTTGCCTGCTGTACCTCGGGAATTGAAACGATGCCCCTGGCGATCAGCCGCTTCGATTCGGCCGGTGTCAATGTAAATAATGCCTGCATAACATATCCTCCTTTTTTATCGTTACTTGCATGAGCTCCGCGTTGTGTATGTGCCTGCAAGAGATAAATAATGCCACAAATCAATGTCTATGAAAAGAGATCTTTTGAATCGATTTCAATATGCCATATTACGCTAAAACCATGCAGGATCTTCTTGCAAAGGTATCGGTAAAGAGTTAAAAAAACCTACGTTATTGTTATCTGTTTGGGAGGGCTCTCTTGTGAAACTCATACTGGTACGTCATGGTCAGACGTTATGGAATCGAGAAAAACGGGTGCAGGGTGTGAGTGACATAGCGCTCAGTAACCGCGGCAGTGCTCAGGCGAGCAGTCTCGCGCGATCACTGCGCGGTGAAAAGATCAACACGATCATATCGAGTCCCCTGAAACGGGCTGTCCAGACGGCCGAGGCCATCAACCGTTTTCATCACCTCCCGATCGAGCCCGAGAAAGATCTGATGGAACTCAACATGGGGGATTTCGAAGGGATGGCCCTTCAGGAGATGATGAAAAACCATGGAGACTTCCTGAAACGATGGGCCGAAGATCCGGCCTCCGTTGTCATGCCGGGTGGCGAATCCCTTTCCGAACTCCAGAAGCGGGCCTGGGGCGTTGTCGAGCGCATTGCCGTAAAATCGGGCACAACTCTCCTCGCGGCACATAACTTCACTCTAATGACTATTCTCTGCAAGATTAAAGAAATGGATCTCTCTCACATCAGACAGGTTCATGTGGATGTGGCTTCCAAAACGCTTGTGGAATTCAAAAACGGCAGGGGGAATGTTGTTTTTTTCAACGATATCGATCACCTGTCAGGCTGCGAGGAAGTCATCGATTAAGCGGTCAGGTGAACGGGGTGGATTTTCCCGCCGTATTCTGATAGCGTGCACCCGATGTGTGACTATTGCTTCATCAAAAAAACCACTGCCGACGAGATCAGTCAGATAACGGATCTCTACCGGAGCGAAAACTGGTGGAAGCAGGAAGGGAACAACCCCAAAATGATCAGGCAAATTGCGGAGGGGAGTCACTGCTTTCTGGTCGCACGTCACGGGGGCTATATCATCGGCATGGGGAGGGCCGTCAGTGACGGCGCCAGTGACGCCTATATACAGGATGTTACCGTGATGGATTCTTTCCGTGGAAAAAGAATCGGGACCCGTATCGTAAAGATATTGGTCGATCGGCTCGAAAAAGACGGGATAAACTGGATTGGGCTCATAGCAGAGAGGGGTTCCCACCCCTTCTACGAAAGTCTCGGCTTTTCCGTCATGGAAAATTCAACTCCCATGCTGAGGCTGAAGATATGAAGTTCAAACCGCTCACACCTTCCGATTACACAACGCTCAAACCATTCTTCGCCGGGCAGAGACATCCGCTATGCCCCTATTCTCTCTCATCCATCATCGCATGGACAAACGAGGTCTACCAACCCTATGGGGCCATTCATGATGACATCCTTTTTGTCTACGCCAACTTCACGAGACGTAAAGAAAACAGTCATCTTATACTGCCCATTTCACCTGACAGGGAAAATTCACCCGAAGAACTCGCCGAGATCTCCCGCCAAACGGGATATGGTACCTACTGGTTCGTTCCCGAGGATTACCTGACACGGCATTCGAAAAGTGGTCTGGAGGAGCTTTTCATTATCGAACGGCAGAAAGGATATGATGACTACGTGTATCGAACAGAAGACCTGGCGATACTGGCAGGCAGCGGGTATTCGAAAAAACGAAACCTTATCAAACAGTTCGAGCGTTATTGTTCCGAAAAAGCAGGAAGTGTAACTATAAAAACCATATCACCGGAAGACGTGCCCGGGTGCCTGGAGTTTCTGGACAGGTGGTGCGAGCAACGGAACTGCGACGTGGACAGGGAAGAAGATCTCGCCTGCGAGTGGAACGCCACCAGAAACGCCCTGAAAAATATCGATGCCCTGGGGTTCAGAAGTATCATGCTCTCAATCGATGGGACGACGCAGGCCTTTGGCATAGCTTCGCAGCTTACGGAAACAATGAGCGCACTCCACTTCCAGAAGGCTTCGGCGCAGCTTAAGGGTCTCTACCAGTTTTTCGACAGGGAATGCGCGCGCAGGCTTTTCCCGGGCCTTGAGTACATCAATAAGGAAAGCGATATGGGTGTGCCGGGACTGATTCAGGTAAAACATTCCTACCATCCGGTGATGATGGTAAAATCCTACAAACTGATCTTTAAGGAATAGTTTGCAGATCGGTGTTTCTGTGGACTTTTCCTTACCTTAAAACAGACGGTACGATTAAAATTGGTATCTATGATCGGGTTCCTGTCGTCGGCCTTGATTACGTAATAATTGAGTTCTTTGTCTATTCATGGTTTATCCCATCATATTTTTATATTGAAGTTTCCCTTTCTTCTGCTAACATGCAATTGATCTTTGCAGTTTTATAAATAGCAACTTACATAAGCCTTGAAATGAGGATCTCATGTTAAGC
>CAZSYH010000096.1:3659-5877 GCA_964610735.1 uncultured Syntrophaceae bacterium
GATGAAAAGTGGAAAGTGCACAATTCCAAGGGTGTCGGACGCGTGGTTGTCACCATGGAACTGCCGGGTAAAAGGTGTCCGGAGATCCTGACACGGGCTGGCTCAGGGCTGAAAGAATGAGCTTAATGTGTCATAATAAATATTTTAACATCTAAGGAGGGAGAAAGGTGCATAACAAAAGTTACAATCGGTGGTTAGTCGTTCTTGGAGCTGTAATAGTACAGGTTTGTCTGGGAGCTTTGTATACTTGGAGTGTTTTCCAAAAGCCTATACAGGAAGCTTTTAATTGGTCTGCTCCACAAGTATCTTTAGCATTCTCTATTAATCTTGCAATGATTCCTTTTTTCATGATTTTTGCGGGTAGACAATTGGAAAGATTTGGTCCTACTAAAATAGTAATTGCTGGAGCATTAGTATTATCAACAGGATTATTAATTGCAAGTCAAACATCATCACTTGCTATGTTATATATCGGCTATGGTATTTTCGGGGGAGCAGGTATAGGAATTACTTACGGTATTCCAATCGCAACCTGTATAAAATGGTTCCCGGACAAGAGAGGAATGATTGGTGGCTTAGCAGTTGCGGGATTTGGGCTTGGTTCAGTATTCTATGCTCCTGTGGCAGCTCTACTTGTTGAAAACTATGGACCATTTACAACATTCTTTTGGCAAGCGGTTTATACAATAGTTGGTGTTTCTATTGGTGGAAAATTAATGAAAGCAACTCCGGATGGTTATATCCCGGAAGGATGGAAGATACCGGAAACAACTACTGGAAACTTAGAAACAAACAAATATGATTTCACGCCTAAAGAAATGCTTAAAACCCCGCAATATTATTTCTTATTAGTAATGTATACCTTCGCTAACATCGCAGGTTTAATGATAATTGCACATGCTTCTCCTATCGGTCAACAGATAGCAAACTTATCACCAATGCAAGCAGGCTCGATAGTTAGCATTCTTGCAATTGTTAATACAATAGGAAGAATATTTTGGGCAACATTGTCAGATAAAACAGGTCGTATGCGAGCACTATTTATTATGTATGTGATCAGCGCGGTAACAATGTTTGGTATGAACTCACTTGGGAATTTTTGGCTGTATGCATTAGGAGTATCTCTTATAGCCTTTTGCTTTGGGGGTGCGATGGGTACGTTCCCATCTGTTGCAGCAGATTTTTACGGCGCCAAACATGTTAGTGTAAACTATGGTTTTATTTTTCTTGCATATAGTGGTGGTGCACTAATAGGACCAAGACTTGCGGCTGTAGTTGTAGAATCTTCCGGTGGAAACTATCAAATGGCATTCTTGATTACTGGCGTTTTATGCTCGATTGGGGCGATTATGGCATTGTTCGCAAAAATGCCCAAGGTTCCAAAATTATAGAAGACAGATATTGGGAAATATAGTAATTGTTCAATCAACAATGTCATTGAGTTAACGAATCGGCCTATAACAGGGGTAGATGCCCCTAAGGAGGATCTCATGTTAAACGATGAAAAGTGGAAAGTGCACAATTCCAAGGGTGTCGGACGCGTGGTTGTCACCAAGAAATTACCGGGTGTAAAATGGCTGGAGATTCTGGCGCGATCGGGCTACAGGGTAGATGTTAGCACGTCAAAAGATATCCTGAGCATTGGCGAGATTATCTCCGCGATAGGTGACAACTGTTCAGGAGTCATAGGACAGCTGACCGAGGTCTGGGGAGAAGCGCTCTTCTCCGCCCTTGAAAAGGCAGGAGGGAAAGTCTACAGCAATTATGCGGTGGGTTATAACAACGTGGACGTCGGCGCCGCGACAAGGCATGGTATCTGTGTGGGGAACACCCCCGGCGTATTGACTGAAACTACCGCAGAAATGGCTGTGGCCCTGACATTCTCGGCAGCGCGCAGGGTGGTAGAGGCTGACAGGTTTACGCGTGGAGGAAAGTTCAACGGTTGGCTTCCAGACATTTTTCTTGGGGAGCTTCTATATGGGAAGACGGTTGGTGTTATAGGCGCTGGACGTATAGGCGCCGCCTACGCGCGCATGATGGTCGAGGGGCACAAGATGAACCTCGTCTATTATGATCTCTACCGGAACAGCGCCCTTGAAGATTATGTGGCCGCCTATGCTGATTTTCTGAAGTCGTGTGGAGAACAACCGGTTGCGTGCAGAAGGGCGGAGAATGTGGAAGAGGTACTTCGGACAGCCGACCTTGTGAGCCTGCATCC
>CAZSYH010000097.1:0-5717 GCA_964610735.1 uncultured Syntrophaceae bacterium
AACAGATAAGCCAACCTAAAGTACCATTGAACAGTCTTCTACTCTACCCCTATTTCCCCCCTATTTCCCGCAAAATGACAGAAAAAGAACTGAAAAAAAGAGAAACAACCCTGAAACAAGACCTCGACACCTGCATCGGCCAGCAGGACCAGACAAACCAATACGCGGAAGAACGAATCAGCCGCTACAATAAATTAGCCACAAAACCCCAATACGGCAAAACAGAAATAACACCATACGACGAAGACAAATGGTTCGAAGAAACAGTAAACGAAAAAGTCCGCGGCCTCCGTAATAGATCAGACCTGACCCGCTGGGACCCGCTCACCGACACCTACACATGGAAAAGCCGCGAAACATACAAAGACACCCACTGGTACAGATTCCAGCAGGCAGTAAAACAACACCAGGACGAAACCTGGGCAATACTCAAAGAAAAAAACCTCAAAGGCCTCGAACTCCCCGAGATGTAAATAAAATACCCCTCGATCCTCAGGGACATGACCCTATCAGCAAATTAATTGTCAGGGGGGAAAAAAAGGAAAAAAAGGATTTGATTGAATCAGATGAAGTAAATGGATATGCTTTTCAAGCTTCTTTTGGGGAATTAAATAAATCAAAAAAAATAGATGGATTTTTCAGTTTATTTTGAAATAAGATAAGAGGAATTAAATGAGGGGAATTAAATTCTCACAACATAATCAGACTCGCAACATAACGTCCCCCACGTGCTTATATGTTAAACGCAAGCCTGATCGATTTGCTTCCGCTTGGAGACTTCGCAAACGATTGCAGGACAAACCAAAGGTTTCCTTTACAGACTTGACGTCGATGATCGTTAATGTTCCGCAGATTTCAGTGTGATAAGGAAGATAAAATTTTTAAAAGGAGGAGAAAAGTCTCATGAAGTATAGAGTAAATCTCAAAAAAACAGAAGAAGGTTACTCTATCTGGGTTCCCGGACTACCTGGCTGCTGGTCTCAAGGAAAGTCTGAAGCTGAGGCGTTGGAAAATGTAAAAGACGCCATTAGTGCATATTTGGAAACCGTTGATAAGCTTACCGCTGATAAGGAAACTCGGTATGTAGAAATCGCCTATGCCTAAGTTGCCCGGGATAAATCATCAGAGAGCTGTGAAGGCTTTTAAAAAGACAGGGTTTTGGATTGTCAGGCAGGGCAAGCACATTGCAATGACCAACGGCGATAGAATTATCACCATTCCCAGAGCGAACCCAGTAGACGCCTACACTATGGCTGGTATTGTTAGGGATGCCGGCCTGAGCATTGATGAATTCAAGAACCTGCTTTGAAAGATGAATTCTTCATTTAATCCAATGGATGTTCCGCGAAGACTTCGCAAGACTTTTAGCGTCCTTCGCGCCGCGGTTCAACAAACTAACAAAACTACCAACGTCCCCCATAGCATATGACACAGCGTAAAAATTACTGGAGTTGTAGCAAGCTTGCAGACTGGATTCGTGGTACTGCTAAAGGTGCTGCGAAGACCGGCTCTGGTTGGCGTGAATGGGAAGGGAATGCGAAACAAAAGCATCCCATTCGCTGCTGGATCGCTGAAGAGGTACTGGACGTCATTCAAAACATCATTTGCTGGCCTGTGGATAAAATCTATGATGCGAAATATTACATTAACAATCGATGGGTTACTGAGACTCATGCCCTTACCGCTCACCCCCGTGATATACGGCTTGGTACTTGGTGTGACGTGGGTTACCGCTTTCTTCCTTGTCTTTTTAACGAGCTTGTTGATTTCGTTGAAATAGAACTCGCTTGGCATCAAATTGCCTGCGGTATCAAGGAAGATCGCAGAAAGTATGGTGCGCCATTCTGGGCCACAGGTCGGTTCCGGTGGCGCAATTGGCGTAGCGCCCAAGCAGGCCTGGATCATCTCGAATGGGCAAGCAAGCTGACTTTTGATGAAGAATGGATAGCTGCCGACGACTCTAACTACAAGAAGCCAACGCCACAGGCTCTTGGAGCAATAGAGATTCGTGAACTGTACAAGTGGTGGACCGAAGCATATCGAAAGCGTCCTGACCCACATGAAACGAGTGGCTGGAGTGCATGGTGTGATCGAAAGCGTGACAAGATCGGACACAAGTTCTGGCTTGATGATGAGACAGAAACTGCGGAAGAAAAAGCAGAGCGCAAGCTTATCCTTGATCAACTGCACAAGATTGAAGAAGATTACAAGGCAGAAGAAGAAGCCATGATGATTCGCCTAATTAAAATTCGCGAATCACTGTGGACCTAAGCGGACCACTACTACGATAATTCTGCACGTACGGATCTGTGCGGGTTTCCGGGCAACGGCATTTCTACCGGGATCCATTAGAGAGACTCGCCGAATAACAAAGACAAACATCAAATGAAGACTTGGACTTATGGCATAAACAGCCTGTACAAGACAGCATCTATTGATCTGCAAGCCGGCCCTTGGTGGGCATTTGTTCTCGAACGAATGGTCGAGTGGTGCTGTGATTGTACGCCTGACATACCATTACCGAACGTAAAGCTGAGACTCAGAGATCCGGAAAACATAGAAATGAATGACGGTCATCAGTGGACAACCTGGAAGGAGTGGTATGGTGATTTGAGCCAGCTTTTTCACTGCTTTGTTCATATGCCGGTTTTCAATTATTGCCAGAGACGGATCCGCAGTAGAATTGTGGAGTTGGACTATGATAGGGCCAAAGAGATGTTTTATGAAGAGGACAAGAAATTCTGGGACGAAGAGCGAGAGCTGATCAAAGATCAACCCGATCCGATATCCGAAGGGAGCGCATAAGATGAAAGACAAAAAGAGGCATTATATTTGTACGAGGCACTGGAACTCCGTTCAGAGTATGACGCCAGGATTAAGACATTAAAAGATTGTTTGCCTGAATCAAAGCAGAATAGAGACAGGTTTTCATTTACTCGAGATGATGGGATACGTCGTTCCAGCCCGGATTTTGATGCGGCTTCTGCTCGAAAGGAACTAAGAAAGATAGAAATCAAGCGTCGGAAACTCAACAGTTCTATTCAACTGGCAAACTTCAACCATTTCATAAACTTTAATAGAGATTCGATTAATCTTAGCGAGGCCTTAGAAATGCGCAAGGCGTTGAATGAACAGACTGGTGAATTTCACAATCAGATGATAACTTCATCTTACCAGAAAGTGATTTACAAGGAAGGTCGGGATATTGTTGAAGAGAACGAGTAGCGAATAGTTAATAATTAAGATGTGACCCTCTATCAACTAACTCAAAACTTAGCATGGATGTCCCCTGTTTATACTTTTTATAAAAAAAGAGTTGCACATGACCTGATATTAGACTATATTCCGGTCATAAACAAAAAGGAGGAAGCGCATGAAACTTCATGAATCCATAAAGCCAATCAGCTATCTCAAAGCCCATGCCTCCGAACTAATCCGTGACATTTCCGAAAATCGCCAAACGCTTGTGATAACGCAAAACGGTGAAGCTAAAGCGATTATCCAGGATGTAGCAACTTATGAGCAAACAAAAGAAAGCATTGCGTTGTTGAAAATACTCGCGCAAAGCACAAAGAGTAAAAAGGAAGGACGATATAAACCGGCGCGAAAGGCATTTAAAGACTTGAATTCCAGAATCAAGAGTCAGAAATGAAATTCTCCGTTACGCTTATACAGGAAGCAGAGGATGACCTGTTCGACATATACGGCTATATACTCAACAATGACTCACCTGCACACGCCGAATATGTTATCTTAAAACTTCAGAAAGCTTGTATAAGCCTTGGTGAAATGCCCGAACGGGGACATATACCACCGGAGCTTGAACGTATTGGTACCACCGGATTTAAAGAGATTCACTTCAAGCCATACCGGATAATTTATGAGATAGAAAAAAAGACTGTTTTTGTCCACTGTGTTCTGGACGGCCGGAGAGACCTTCAAGACCTTTTGGAAAGAAGACTCCTGCGCTAAGGAAATAAGGGGATATGACCCTCTATTGAAAAGGGCGCAGCCCTTAATCTTTTCAACCCAAAACTAAAAACCCATAACCCAAAACTGTTTTCCAACAACGACAATAAGGCAAGCCTGACCCCATGTCTTTGACCCCCATGTCTTTCATTAAGTGGGAAATAAAATAAGGGTAGCATCCCCTTTTCCCACTGACCTGATTACACCAATATTGATGTTGACTAATTATGGAATTTACTGTAGCGTTTTATGAAACAAGTTCAGGGCGATGTCCTGTACGGGAGTTTCTCGATGACCTGAAGGAATCGAATGCTGCTGATTTTGCAGCAGTAATGGCCGGTCTTTCTAAACTCCAAAGCAGGCATTATCACAGACAGCCCCTTTCAAAGCCTGTTGGTGATGACCTTTTTGAGCTTAGACATGTGGGTAAGTTGAACTCTCGCATCCTGTATTTTTTTGTGAAAGGGAAAAGAATCCTTGCTCTGCACGGGATTCGAAATAAAGCGAAAAAAATTGTCTCAAAAGATCGCAAAATTGCCTTGGATAGAAAACGTGATTGGCTGGAGAGAAATCCGGTATGAAAAGAAAAACTAATTTTGATAGATACCTTGAAGAGCAATTAAAAGACCCTGATTTTGTCAAACGCTATCAAAAAGCTGGTGAGGCCTGGGATGTGGCTTTGCAATTAGCTGCTTTGCGCAAAAAAGTTGGTTTATCCCAAAAGGAACTGGCCCGAAGAGCCGGAACATCTCAGCAGCAAATCAGCCGTCTTGAATCAACATCATACGAGGGCCATTCCTTGAGTATGTTGCGCAGAGTTGCTGAGGTTCTTGGGGCAAAAGTTCACATAGATATTCAATTGTCTGAACATCCAAAACAGGCAACCGTTGCTGAAGACGAGGCAACTTACGAAAGCAATCCGTGATCCTCGGTCACATGACCCGATTTAGCGCGGGGCCATGTTGTTTCTTTTAACTAAAAACCCAAAACCCAAAACCCAAAACTAATGTTCGTGGAAAGGGTAGGGTGAGGGAGAAGATTCTTGACAACGGCGGAATTATACGTCAACATCTTTCTTAACTTCACAATGTAACAACGTCCCCGATTACGTTACATTTTCAGGAGGTAAAATGTTACTAAATTATACTGCAAAATATTCCAAAATTGCTTCAGGCTATATGGGTCAGCTGGTTGAATGGCCGGAAGTCGTGACTGAAGGCAAGGACATAGAAGAGTGCCGCACGATGTTAAGAGATGCCCTCAATGAAATGCTCCTGGCTTATAAACAACAGCGGAAGGAAATACCGATAGGCGGGGCCCTGATTGAGCAAGTTCCAGTAGAGGTTCCGGATGTCTATCAAACGGCGTGATCTGATACGATACTTTGAAGAAAATGCATTTCGGCTTTTACGTGAGGGCGCAAATCATTCGATATACACAAATGATGTAAAAACCATTCCTGTTAAGAGACATCGAGTCCTCGATAGAATTACTGCCAACGAAATTTGCAAACAAGCCGGACTTAAACCAAAATTTTGAAACCGCTGTTATTCCTCGGCGACATGACCCGATTTATCACGGCGACATGACCTGATTTATCTTTACCAAATCAGGATCTCACGGGGACATGACCCGATTTAGTTTTATCAAATCGGGATCGTGTACCCGGAAGTGGAAGGATCATGTACCCGGTCGTAGCGTGGGGCCTCTGTGCCCCACAAAGTAGCGCAGTTTTAAAAAGGGCGCAG
>CAZSYH010000098.1:0-5393 GCA_964610735.1 uncultured Syntrophaceae bacterium
TCTATCCTGAAGGTCCTGTCAATTTCTGGGGTCTTCTCTGCGGGCGTCTTTCCCGGGTTGTTGTAAGAGTGAAAAAGCTTATAATACCGGAGGAATTTCTATATGGAGATTATCAGGATGACCCTGTCTTCAGAGAACGGTTTCAGGCCTGGGTAAGCAGATTGTGGCACGAGAAAGATGAACAGATAGAGAGTCTCATCGAGGAGTATGGGGCTGTTCATTCCCTGAACTGAACAGCGAGCGCATAAAATCAACAATAGGGCTTGACAGATGGTAAAAGGGGGACGTAGCTAACTTTTTAACTTAGGCTTACCCACCAGGGAATATTTCCCGGCCTTTGCCAGCTTTCCCCTCGAATTGTTGATTTGCTGATTGCCGGAACTGAAATATTTAATTTGCGGGCAAGGGATGACATGGTAATCCCCATCTCTCTTACAGCCCAAAAGCATAAAAGGCTGCGGGCGTTGACAATGTGGCGATACTTTCCCATAGCCCAAACATCCTCTTGCTTCATGCCCAAGACCTCAGCTACTCTGGCCGCCACTTTATCTAAGTTAAAGCCATGGGATTCAAGATAGAATTTTCTTTCCATTGCCTTGTTGGCAGAAGCAAGAACCCTTTCCACAAAATCTCCGTCACCTAAAATCCTCTCATCGCTTTTCCGAGAGATCGTTGCTTTTTTAAGCACTTTTACCTCAGCCCATCCTCCGGCGCTGCGAACAAAGCCCCCTCCGGTAAGATCAGATCGTTTTCCTTGGGTAATACCCTTTTCAACAAACGCTTTGTATGCATACTTGGCAGTACTGGCCTTGTCATCAAACATCCCCAGTATCTGGTCCGTATCCTGCCAATCGTTCTTTCTTTTTGCCATTAAGACGCCGTGGCCGCAGTACTGATACCCTTCCAGTTGTTTTGTGTTCTGTACAATCCCGGCTCGAAGAGGGCTCAGATGAATGTAACGCACCAGTTCCAATAAGTAGTTTTCTTCCTGACACAGAATGGACTTATAGCGGTTCTGGAAGAGGTGGCCGTCTCTGCGGTGTCTACGGTTATACCAAATGGCATGACCGGTTAAAAGCCGCCTCATAATTGTGGAGATGGAAACGGTGCCGGTCCTTAGCAGGAGATGAAAATGGTTTGGGATCAACGCCCAAGCATAGCAACCTGTTTTAGTTTCTTTCAGGATATCTCCGAGTCGAGCCAAAAAATTATCCCGGTCGGCATTATTCTCGAATATTCGCCTTTTTTCAATACCCCTGGCAATGATGTGGTGGAGGGCTCCCGGAGCATCTATTCGCGATTTTCTCGGCAGTCAAGCCGGATAGCATATCGAATCGAGACTATCAAGTTAAATAGTTAAGAACGTCCCCACCTAATCCCGTCCCCACCTAATCCCCATGAGCCAGATAAAAGCTATGTTATGGTAACACTCCCGCTCAAGCTTACGGGAACTCTTCACACCGTAGAAATAGCCATAGACGAGCAACTTGAGTATTGACCGGGGATCATATTCGGCATTGCCTACCTTATGTAAGTTGATATCGATTCCCAGTTCATGAAAATCAAGAGCCTCAACAAAGGCGTCATAGGCCCTGACCGGATCATCGTCGGCTACATATTCTTCAATGCTCTGGGGAAGTAACTCTATTTGATGACGATTGCCACATCGATATGCCATGTTGTTTCTCCCTTCGGAAAAACTCTACCATATCCTGCGGGTTTTGTGACTATTTTCCTTGAGTTCCTTATATTCTTTTGTCAAAGAACTATATAATTATGACACAATCTCTTCATCGGGGGCAACGATGGTCAGATCGCCGCTCCTGATTTCCGCCAAGCCTTGTGTAAGCCTTCGGTGCGTATCGCAGGAAAAGATATTGGGTGAACCAATAAATTCGGCAATGCGTGTATTTGCCGGAGAGAAAAAGACATCTTCCGGGGGCGACAGCTGTTCGATGACCCTGTCTTGGATACGGCTATCCTGCCTGCCATCTCTTCCGCCTCACGCTGGTTGTGTGTTACGTAGACAGTCGTTATCCTCAGTTTCTGCTGTGTCACCTTGATCTATCTCTAAAGATAGATGGATGTTCCGCGGTCGAGGAGGCATTTACTGTGTCCTGGGCATTTTGTGCTAATATGCCGTTGCATCATGCTCGCGTGACTGTGCGCAGTGAAGTGACAGTAAAGTGTATACCAAGAAAAAAATGAAAAAGCAGGAATCGTTTTGCAAATTTTGTCTTTCCTCAAAATTAATGATCTTGATATAAATCATAAGATTTGATAACAGAGCGGGGGAGGCGATGATAAGATAAATAAAATGTGGTGGTGTGACGTTTTTCCGGCGGACATACGATTGTCCCGCAGAAGTGAACAGCAAGAAAAGACACAATGTGAAAGGAATTGTAATTCTACGTGGAAGACAAGAAAGAACAAGACAAGAGTATGTTTGAGGGAAGGTGCGCCGTCTATGAGGAAAACATTCATTTTATTGAAAGTTATCCCGCACTGTTCTGGAATGTTGACATCGTCAGAAACAGGATAAAGTTTTTGAATGATTACATGCTGGAAGGGCTTGGCGAAGATACAGGACTCCTTATCAAAAACATGAATTTCAGCAGAAAAGTGATTTTCAAAGAGGACTTCTATCTTTTTGAAAGTTTTATGAAAGCGTTGAAGGAAGGGCGGTCCATAACGACTATTTTCCGCATCAAGACGAAAGACAATGAAACAAGATGGGTGAAACTGATCGGCATGATCAACACAAAGCGCCCCGATTTTTACCTGGGTGGTATCCTCGATGTGACCGATACCGTTCATATCTGCCAGTCCATAACTAACAAAGACGAGAAGTTACAAGCGATGATCGAATTTGCCGACAATCCCGTGCTTCTCGTGGATCTTGAATCAAAAGCGATTCTCGCCCATAACAAGGCGGCGAACGATTTATTAAACGTAAAACCGGGAGAATTCAGACATATGGATTTTTCCGATATCTACGATCAGAGTGTCGGCCATTATATTGATCGAATTTACGAAGAAGTGGTCTTTGAAAAAAAATGGGAGGGAACGCTCATCTTTCGGCGAAAGACACACGCGCCCTTCGCCGCCGATGTTGTCATTCGGGCACTGTGGCTGAAAGGGAAACACGTGCTTCGCGTATCGATTCATTACGTCCACATGAAGAATGAAGTGTCGAGAAATCACGTAATTTCTTTTGCCGATCTTGATGTGAAAGAGGATCTGAAGCGGCAGTATCAACAAAGGCTTCTTGCAGAGATCGACGATGTCGCCGACATTGTCGAAGTGTTACGGATATTACTCAACAACCAGTATGACAAGCCTAAATTCGACTCGATTATGTTTTCAGACATATACGCGAAGAAAAACAAAGTGCAAGTCTATACTTCGGGGAACGTCTTCACCAAATTGCGACCGGGTGAAACCTTTCCCTACGAGGGAACAATCGCCGAAAATATCCATAGATTCAATCTCGAGCAGCTTATTGTAGAAGATACCTTTTCAAGCATCAAGCCTATCGATTGGGCGCTTTTTATTCCCTATGGAGTGCGTTCCTATTTTGCGAAAGCCTTTTACAGTAGAAAGGTAATGCGCGCCGTTTTGATACTTTGTTCAACAAAACCTCATATATTCTCGGAAAGTCGGGCTTCCGACCATTCCCTCCTCTATCCGGCCTTTTTGAAGGGCCTTGCCGAATGGCGGCGAAGAGGATCGGCGGGGAAAACACTTCGGTAACCCTGGACGTTTCCGTGACCGACGAGGATTCAGCATGTGCAGAGGGCTTTTTCTATGGCCAAGAGTGATGAAGTTCACAGTAAGCTGGTCAATTTAATCGATTCCGAGAAATGGAATGCAGGTACCCGTCTTCCTTCGGAAAGGAAACTTTGCGAAATTCTCGGAACGAGCCGCAACACCTTACGGAGGGTGCTTGCCGTTCTGGAAACGAGAGGGAATATTGCCGTCAAAAGCGGCAACGGGGCCTTTCTTGTAAGTGTCAACGGGCTGATGACAGGAGATGAAGCTCTTGTGCCTGCAAATGATAATGACAAGGTGGAAAGCGACAAGCTTGAAGTGAGGTACCTTCTTGAACCTTTTCTCATAGGGTACGCTGTAGAGTATGTGAACGATGAGATTGTCGAGGATTTGCAGAATCAAATCGTGCATTTCAGCAGGGCTATATTGGCGTCTGATATACAAAACGTGCTTATGATTGAGACCTCATATCTTCAGAGAATTATGGGATGCTGGGGAAACGAAATCGCCCGTTCGGTAATAGGTTTGCTGCGGCCCTCTTTGCCATTGGTGAGGAAAGTATTTCACGCGATGAACGAACAGGAGAAAAGTGATTACTTTGCCCTGGTGGTAGAAGTATTAAATGCTCTGAAGCAGCACGACAGAACATTGCTTGAGTCGGTCATCAAAAGCCACATTGTGAATTTTTGCCGCTTGTCCGAGAAATATTCATGTTTGAAATTATCTCCCATTCTGTTGACCACCATCTCTGAAAAATAACAGAGTCCCCTCACAATTTTTTGTACCACACACCTTCGCAATACAATCCTTCGCGGAGTCGAAAGACAAACTTTAACTGCCGTGCCAAAAACACGAAAAAATTCTCGGCGGATCAGTAAAGCCGGTAATCTGATGTGACAGTGTTGAGGGAAAATCGAGCAAGAAGAGACTCTCGATATAATTGGTACTACCAATAGTTCTTTATTTTATGGATAATAAAAATTATTTCTTGACAACGTTCAAAAGCTGTTATACTAAGGTTCAAAGATACCAATTGGAAGTACCAATTATCTGTATAATTGGCAGGAAGTGATCTTCCCTGCGCTTTATGCAAGAATATTGTTAAAGGTGCATGTGTAAACGTCCTGTCTTCGCAAAAAGTAGGAGGGATTGGCCCGATGGTGGCTGACGAAAGCAGACGGCGGTTTATCAAAGGCGGAATACTTGCTCGTTCCATGTCCATCATACAGGACACGCTTGATTCTTTTCGAGAAGGTGCATCTGTCGAGACTCCAACCTACTTCGATTCATTTGAGTATTGCCATCCGTTGATATCTGAAGCGGGAGATATGCTTCTGGAAGAGGCCCGCAAGCACGGCATTGAGACACGCGGGAGAAGCGAGGCAGCTATCGCGAGAGAGTTATTTGAGCCCTTAATGCAAAAGCGTAGAGAAGAGAGGGCACGGTAGTTCCACTACCAGATTGAAATTTTCGTGAGAAAATCTGCCAGTTGCTGGAAAACACCTCGTTGGCCTTCTTGCTGTGATCATATCTTTGAGTCGGGATTTCAGGGGAGGATCCCCTGAGGAGGAATCTTTTTCAAAGGTTTTTCAATAACAAAAGGAGGGAGGGAAAAGTTTATG
>CAZSYH010000099.1:0-5202 GCA_964610735.1 uncultured Syntrophaceae bacterium
TATGGAACTCATCGAGATAGCGCCGGGGATTGATCTTGAGAAAGACATCCTTGCCATGATGGATTTTAAACCGATCGTTAAGGAACCCGGTTTGATGGATGAACGGATATTCAACCCGGAACCAATGGGCCTGGAAAATAACTTTTAGGGCATCCCCCTTGGGAGAGCGACTAGCCTACTATCCCAATGAGAATATTTTCTTCGTAAATTTCGAAGGCCATCAGGTAAAATCAAGCGAGCAGATCAAAAAAATAGATGACGCCGTGAGTAAAATTCTGGAACCGGTTGATAAAAGCGTTGTATACCGTCGCGAGTTATGATAATTTCAATATACTGCCGGAACTCATCGATGAATACACCGGGATGGTAAGGGGAGTTGTGAAAAATCTGTATATGAATACAACGTGTTATTCGACGAATGCCTTTGCGCGGATGAAAAGTGGCGAAGCCCTCACGGAAAAGAAATTGACACCCCGTATGCACGAGAGCAGAGAAGCTGCGCAAAAGGCATTAAAATCGGAGGGCTAACTTATATTTATAAAAGGAGCAATCTTATGCCAGTTAAAGTCAAAAGAATTCTTTACGCAACAGACCTGTCGAAAAACTCTGCATATGCCTTCCGCTATGCGGTAGACTTGGCAAAAAATCACGGTGCTGAAATATACTTCCTGCATGTTGTCGAGAGACTGTCACCCTCTCAGGAGGCACTTGTAGCGAATTATCTCACACATGAAAACAGGGAGCACCATAAAAAAATCGTGGCTGAATCTATCGAACGCACCCGGAAAAAGATCGAAGCCTTTCGTGACAGAGAGCTTGCCGATCACCCGGAAGTTATAAATGAACACGTAAAAGTTGAAGTACTCGAGGGATACCCCGTGGATGAGATCCTCACAAAGGCAAAAAAATACGATTGTGACGTAATCGTCATGGGAACCCATGGAAAAGGATTTCTGAGTCATGCCCTGCTGGGAAGTGTGGCGGAAAGGGTTTTGCGCCGAGCTAACAAGCCGGTAATCGTTGTCCCTCTGCCCGAGGGAGAAACCGAGGCTGCACTGCCAGACTTTTACAAATCAGAATAGTTATTCTATCAGTTTTGTTTCTTAACATGGTCAAAGCTTCTCTTTTTGAGGTATTTCACGCCTTAAAGTTGTTTGTCATGAGATATTGCACCCCTGAAAAGCTGGATGTTGGCAAATGACCGGGGATGTGCTCAAATTCTTCGGACGTTTTGTAGAGGGGGGATTTTTCCCGAAGCAATCTACAAATGTCCGAGAGTATTGCCAGCTTGAATCCGTGGATTCTGCCTTGGCATGGTGATTTCTTTATTGCAGCAAGCATTGTTGATTAGAGGCTCACCAAAACGATTTTCACTTTTGCACGTTCTGAAAGTGAAAACAGGACAACCTTGCCGGGGAAAAGAGCTATAGATTCTTCTTTCATTGAGCGGGTTTTTCTTAATTGTTCCTGTGTTTGTATTTTATTGACACACAAACGCTTTCCTTATATTCATTCCATTCAAAAATATTTTCTTATACATTAATTCCGGCCGAAACATGCAACTGCACGGCACGCAAGGAGTCTGAAGATATGACAGAAACAAACAACCCTTCTCCAACCGATTTCATCCGTGAAATCATCGATGACGATTTGAAGACAAACAAGACAGCGGGACGCGTGGCCACGCGTTTCCCTCCCGAACCGAACGGCTATATCCATATCGGACACGCAAAGTCGATCTGTCTCAATTTCGGTCTCGCCGCGCAGTATGGGGGTACATGCAATCTGCGGCTCGACGATACTGACCCGAGCGGCGAATCTCTCGAATATGTGGAATCGATTATCGACAATATCCACTGGCTGGGATTTGACTGGGAAGACCGCATGTACTTTGCCTCAGACTATTTTGAGCAGCTCTACCAGTTTGCCGTTGAACTCATCAAAAAAGGCAAGGCCTATGTCTGTGACCTGAACGCCGACGAGATACGGGAATACCGTGGATCATTCACCGAACCGGGTACAGAGAGTCCCTATCGAGAACGCGGGGTGGATGAAAATCTGGACCTGTTTTCGCGGATGCGGGCGGGTGAATTCGAGGATGGTTCCCATGTCCTGCGTGCCAGAATCGATATGAACGCTCCGAACATCGTCATGCGGGATCCAGTCATCTACCGGATCAAAAGGGAAGCTCACTACCGGACAGGGAACAAGTGGGTTATCTATCCCATTTATGACTTTGCCCACTGTCTTTCCGATGCCATCGAAGGGATAACACATTCGATCTGTACCCTTGAATTTGAAAATAATCGTCCCCTGTATGATTGGATCGTGGAAGAATTGATAGAGGGCAACCGCCCGCACCAGACAGAATTTGCCCGCCTTAACCTGAGCTATACTGTTATCAGTAAGCGGGTACTCATCGAACTGGTAAAAAAAGGCCAGGTTGCGGGCTGGGATGATCCGCGTATGCCCACAATAGCGGGGATGAGACGGCGGGGCTATACACCGGAGGCGATCAGGAATTTCTGCACCCAGATCGGCGTGGCCAAAAATGACAACCTTATAGACATGGCCCTGCTGGAGCATTGTGTTCGTGAAGATTTGAATGAGCAGGCGCCACGGGTCATGGGGGTCCTGCACCCCCTTCGGGTTGTCATCGATAACTATCCCGAAGGGCGGGCTGAAGAGTTTGAATGTGCCAATCATCCCCAGAATCCGGATATGGGAACGCGCAAGGTTTCCTTTTCCCGAGTGCTCTACATCGAGCGTGACGACTTTCACGAAGACCCGCCGGGTAAGTACAAGCGTCTCGCTCCGGGTCGCGAAGTACGACTCAGAAATGCCTATGTTATTAAGTATGAAAGCATGGTGAAGGACGAAAAAGACGAAATTGTTGAGCTGCACTGCACCTATGATCCGGAGACGCGAAACGCGCCTCCGCCGGACGGGCGCAAGGTAAAAGGAGTCATCCACTGGGTATCGGCGGATCATTGTTTGCCTGCCGAGGTGCGTCTCTACGACCGGCTTTTTGAGGTACCCAATCCTGCCGGCGAAGATGAAGAGTTTACAAAATACCTGAACCCGAACTCACTGGAAACCCTGACATCCTGCTATGTGGAGTCCGGGGTGAAAGACGCGGAGGCGGGGAGCAGATACCAGTTCGAAAGGCTCGGTTATTTCTGCGTCGATTCCATGGATTCTCTGCCGGGAAGACCGGTATTTAATCGTGTCGTACCGCTTCGTGATACATGGGGAAAGATTGCCGGCAAGAAATAGGGAGATATGGGAAGTGCCCTGCATATTTCAAAACCCTAGAACTGGGCCCCAGTCATTCCTGTCAAGTTGGTCTGTACATAATTTTTCATAATCTTTCAATGTGGGGCCAGTTGTGTTAGGCGGGGAGTACGTAAAGAAGAACTCCATCTACTAACAAATGATTTCGATCAAAGGGAATACTGAGGATTACCGTTGGAAGTGTAGTATAATGCTTGAAGTAAGCCGCCGCTTTTAGCGGTCGGCTGGAGTGAATGGTTAGGCCATTTTTTCATTTTGTCGAATGTCAAAGGCTGACGCCTTTTCCTCCATTTATCACATCATACCAGGCGCTCTCATGCTCTATCCGCAATGGCTTACTCATACTCCTTATGTGTAAAAATCAAGGGCATAAGTCAAACGTAGACTTGAGCCCTCTCTACCCTTTGCTTAGAACTGACGAGCTTGTTAACTCTTACCCTTCAATGCGTAATACCTAAAAACCCCCTACCCATGCCATTTGCCACCAATACTGATATATTATAATCGTATATTACTATCATTGACCGTTAACGTTCTTAAATGACATATATTGACATATTACTTCAAGTATGAAATGATCTGCCAAAATTAACTCAACAAAGGAGGGGAATGATGAAACGTCTTTTTGCAATCCTATTTTCTGTTTTTTTCATTGCATGTGCATCAGTGTGTATCGCCAGTGATTTCGTGATATTCAGCGGTGCCGGCCTTATTAAACCGATGGAAGAGATGAGGACCAATTTTGAAAAGAAGCAGAATATAGTCGCTGACGTACACTATGGAAACCCGAGCGAAATCTTCGCCGCCTTCGCTGCCGGACAGCCCTGTGACTTGCTCATCCTAGGAGATGAAAAATATACGGAAGACGCATTGAAAAACGGATGGGTCATTGGTGACACGATTACGGAACTCGTGCTCCATGTCCCGGTCATTGCCGTTCCGAAGGGAAATCCGGCAGGCATAAAAGGATTTATGGATCTGAAGCGAGCCGGTGTCCGCGTCGCCATCGGCGATCCCGAGGCTCCTGCTATTGGCCTTGTGGCAAAGGAGATGCTGCAAAAAGCTGGCATATGGGAACAGGTTACAGAGAATATCAAGGTTTATGCACCGACGGTCAACCAACTTCTCACCTGTGTTGCGCTCAAACAGGTGGATGCGGCGATCATTTGGGGCGATCTCGTTACCTGGGATGAAGGCAAAGGAAAACTGGACGTTGTGAAGATTGAAAAAAAATATAATATTATTATGACCATACCAACCGCCGTTTGCACACAAGCAAAGAACAAAACGATTGCAAACCGGTTCATTGAATACCTTTCATCAGACGATGGGATGCTCATATGGGAAAAATGGGGATTTAGACCGTAAGCCTATCCCCATAGTCAAGACAAAAAACAAGGCTGTTTAAGGTGCATAGAGTAAGAATCCTGTCTTGTTACAGGTAGTAATAGTTCTTTGTCATAATATACTTCATAGGGAGCAAGATATCCAAGAGTTTAGTGGAGCCTCTCCGTGTTGTAGAAGTTAAAATAGATGGACAGAAGTGAACGTTCTTCTTAAACAGTCCGGTAATCAAGGAGATAGACTTCTTCGTATTTCACTGTTCTCCAGAGTCGTTCCACAAAGATGTTGTCGTAGAACCGACCACGACCGTCCATGCTGATTTTGATTCCGTCATTCAAAAGAATGCTCGTAAATTCCTGACTCGTAAACTGAATACCCTGGTCAGAGTTAAATATCTCAGGGCATGCGGGTTCGGGGGCTTCCTGCAAGGCATCTGTACAAAATGCCGTCTCTGACGTCGTAGAAAGCTTCCAGGAGAAGACATAACGGCTGAATCAGTCCATGATGGCCACAAGATAGACAAAACCGTGGAGCATCCTGATATACGTAATGTCAACGCACCAT
>CAZSYH010000100.1:0-5170 GCA_964610735.1 uncultured Syntrophaceae bacterium
AGACAGTGGCCCGATAGAACGGGCAATTCTCTTCCGGAAAATAGATCCAGCATTTCTTCATCAGTTCATCGAGTGGATTACCTAAAAGGCCAAGGCCGATGATGTTCGACGATGAATAAAGCAGGCCGCGCTCGGCCAGCGGTTTCAACTGAGACTGGCTGGAGATCCTGACCAATTCATCAAGCGGCAAAGTTGAAATAAGCTCTTCATATCTATACGTGGCGCCATCTTCTGTCCTGCACGTGTGAGCCTTGAGGTCAACGGATATTACGCGTTTATTAAAATGAAGTTTATCTTGCGGAAGTTTGCCGGCAGCAGCCCGCCAAACAGCGCCTGTGCCTCCATGTTTCGGAAACCGGAACTTGTTATTCGGCCCCCAGGAGACATCGTCTTTTTGCTCCGCAATATTCCGCTTCACCCGCTCAAGGTCAATGACAGACACTCTCTCGCCCACCCAACCGGCATTCAAAGTTTGAGGCGGATAGGCCCATTGTTTAAAATTATAAGGCTTCATAAATATCTCGGCTAATCCCGCGCCAAAAGTAATATTGATCCACTGCAGGAAGTTTTCCGGTTTTACCTTAGGTTTTCGCGCAACCTCTTCCAGCCCCTGAAGGCATTTCCGGAGGTCTTCAGGAGGCAAACGGCGGATATTATTCTGGAACGGATATGGCACGAACCGGTCCTTGATCCACACCCAGGATTCCCTGTCATGATGAAGCCAGCCATCCTCGCCCAGGAATTCAACCATCGCCTTGTCAAAATAGGTGTAGTGAGAAAACTGAACGTGGCCGCCGATATCCCAGGTGAATCCTTTATCGTCGACAAATGAAGCGGCTAGCCCTCCGGGAACACCCTGGCCCTCCAGCAATTCCCATTCAGCCCTGCCATTCTCAACTAATCTTTTTGCCGCTCCGAGCCCGCACGGCCCGGCGCCGATGATGATGATCATGATTTCCTATTTATCGCTTCCCGCGTTTTTATAATCGCTTTATCAATATCGGTGAGTACAGCGGGATCCTTGATATGCTCTTTGAGTTTCATGAGAACGACTAATTTGCACTTCAATTGCAAAGCTTCTGATTGAAAAGTAATAATTGTCCAGGAATTATTATTCAACCTGTACTTAAAGAGCGGTTCCGGCGTATACAAAAAATCTTTTTTTGTCTGTATCGATAAACAAACAAAAATATACCAATCTACAGCCCTATGGAACTTATCTATATCAAAATAGATATGTTTTAGCGCTTCCGCTCTGATCAATGTCGCCGAAGGACAAATATCATTCCGGGATAAATAATCGGTATCTCTTATCAGATTATATTGTTTGATTTTCATGCCCTTAGAAAAGTTCCAGTTGTATGGTGTGCTTGTATCATTCTGCAGGATAGCCTTGCAGTGCGTCATTACCGCATCGCTTTTTTCTAGAAAGGCGACCTGTTTTTTTATCTTTTCCGGTAGGAAGATATCGTCAGCATCAAGAAAAGCGATATATTCACCGTGTGAATTCACAAATCCCAGATATCTGGATTTGCACGTACCGTGATTTTCGTTGTTTTCATGAGTGATCAGCCTGATCTTGGGATTCTTATAAGATGCGACGATATTTCTCGTATTGTCCGTCGATCCGTCGTCGACGACGATGATCTCGATATTCTTATACGTCTGTGCCAAAGCAGAGTCGATGGCCTCTTTGATATATTTTTCAGCATTATAAGCCGGGATGATGACGCTGACGAGTTTCTGCTTGCGGTAAAGCCGGCGCAGGCAATTCCTCGGGAAAAGCGCGACCAGTAATAATATACAGTGCCATTGCTTTATCAGCCACTGCCTTATCGGGTTTAATGCTTTATTTAACCGCCATCTGATCGGAGGCGCCGGCGGAAAAGGAATCTTCTCTGGAATAGCTATAGGATAACGGATAGTGGAGCGCTCTGACAGCTCGGCAATGACATCAAGCCAGCGCTGATAGCACACTTCTTCGCTATAGCGTTCGACTACCAATGATCTTGACGCAGTAGAACATTTTAACCATAGATCAGGGTTATTGGCCAGATGAATAATTGCTGCGGCAGCTTGTTCGGGCGTAGCGTCAACCAAGAGGCCTGTTTCATTATTTTTGACCAGTTCCGGAATGCCGGAGGGGATCATGCGCGCCACAGGGACCACGCCCGCCGCCATCGCTTCGAGCAGAGAAACAGGCAGCCCTTCGTAATCGGACATCATTAATATGGCCTGACATTGTGTGATCTTGGCTTGAACTGCGGATGGCTCCAGCCGCCCCGTGAAATGAATTCGCTCACTTAATCCCTGATCTCTGACCCACTGCTGAGAAGACATTCGGGCAGGCCCATCCCCCATCACCCAGCACTCTATACGCGAGTCCTGTTTGCAGGCTCTGGACATAGCTTCTAAAACTAAAGATATGCGTTTCTGTTCTTCGACAATCCGGCCGCTATAGGCGACCCGGAAAGGCGCGCCGGAGAAAGATGCTGTATTTTTAGGAATCGGCACTCCGTAGGGAATGACCCGGAGATGCCTGGCCAGTCGTCTTCGAACTGCCTGCTGAGAGATGTAGTTTGAAACGCCTATGAACATACCGCCGCTGGATTCTACCGGGATCGTTTCCGCGATCGTCCAATAACCATGATCATCCGAGTGCATTACAAATGCCCAGGGCAAACCGGCCCGGCCCGCGATCTGCGCCGCGTAATACATCGAGTGAGCGACTTGGGGCAGGAAGACCTGCGGCTGACGGCGGTTTAAGAATGCGAGTACGCTGCGAACAGCTTTCTCAGGATGAGCGAGTTCTTCGGAGGGCATGGAAGGTTCGATCTCCACAGAGATCCCGGCATCGCGCAGGCGGGCGTAAAGGCCTGAGTCTTGTAAGCCAGTCCCGCCAGCATGATGAAGCAGAACCACGACCGGAACACCATCGCCATGAAGGCGCAGAAGGAGCCTTCCCAGCCAGGCAGTAACACCGCCGACATCGTTTTTCATGCTGTAGTTCCCGAATGCGATCGGCCGCGACAGCGATCTTAGTTTATCTAAGCTGGTCATATCTTCTTATCCCGCGCGTTAAGCAAGGTCTTGAATTTTTCTGCACATCTTTTGACTCTCGTTCTCAAGGCGATTTTAAATCGTATGTATTTTAATAAATATATTACGCCCTCTTTGTATAGCCTGAAGCCGATCTTATGCTTCCAATTCACAATGATAAGTTTTCCGGAAACCGATAAATAGTGTTGAGGAACGGCGCTATCTGCCGAAGATGTGATCAGTTTTAATATCTGCTGCATACATGCCTCGAGAATACCGTTCTCCGGCATCCCGGTTTTCTTGATGACAGACTGCGCGACTTTAAATTTTTCATAAATATGTATATCGGCCGTTCTTCCCCTGACGCTTTCTTCATGCACTCTGCAATAATCAAGCGGTTGGGCCAAAAAAACAATGTCGGAAAGAAGCAGGATCTTCACATATAGATCCCAGTCACCGCATAATCGCAGGCGCTCGTTGGCCCCGCCTACTTTGTCATACAACGCACGCCGGAGCAAAACGCCGCTTACATTCGGTATCGTATTGCCAAAAAGAAGAAATCGCCTGCACTCATCTATTCCATCGTTGATAAAATCGGCCTTCCACCTGTCTCCACTTAACCGCGGAGCATCATAATCCGCAAATGAACCTGTAATATTATCATTTGAGTCGACAATATGAAAAGCGCAATAGGCCAGGCCGACCCGTTTATTGTTATCAAGTAATGGCACAAGTTTTTCTAAAAAAGTCGGGTCGGCATAATCGTCAGATTCAGCGATCCAGATATATTCACCCTGTGCCTGGCGGATCCCCTTATTCCACTGCTTGAAAACAGAGCCGGAATTTTCTTTATTCACTATAAGGCGGTGCGGCAAGTGTCCGACGTACCTCTATATAATCTCCAGTGAGTCATCCGTCGAAGCATCATCAAGAATGATCAGCTCAAAATCCTGAAAAGTCTGGTTTATGATCGAGGATAGCCTCTCGGACAGATATTTAGAGTGATTGTAATTGGGGACGATTACGCTCACTAATGGATTATCGGTATATGACTTCATTTTTTAATCGCCCGGTAAAGCCTGCGCAAGCAGTTTCTGGGAAAAAGCGCGACCGGTAAAATTACAGAGTACCATAGCTTTGCCCCGGTCCATTTACAGAATTGCCACAGTTTTATCGCTTTTAATCCTAAAAAGGATAGACGATCTGCCAGGCGCAGTATTTTAATTATAATGGTTTCGGCCACCCATAGTTTTCCGCCTTCCCGAAGAGCTTCTTTGACAGCCTCAAGGTATGCCCGGCCATATCTCCGGTCCGGCTCCAGGTGGTTGCCCTCACCCCATTCATTCCATGCATTAACAAAGATAATATTTTCCTCAGCATTTTTTTGTGCATTTGCTTTAACAGTATCTTTCAACCATTTTCCAAAAAAACCAGGCGTAGAATTAATAAGAATTACAGTATCCTTTTTCCTGCGGGGCGAGCCGTCCCATGACGGAGTTACGCAAGGAAAGCGCGCGTACGGCGGGGATGGCTTATTGAGCATTTTTGCGACAACCGCTTTATAATCGTAAATATTGTTATTTTCAAACGCTTTACTTGTTAGTCCATGTTTCCTTAATACGCGCCAAATATTTCCTTTTCTTAATGGCGTTCCCATTTTCAGCCAACCCGGCTGAAATTCAACTGCCGCATCAAAGCCAATCTTGGACGGGTCGTTGCGCTCATCAGAAAAACTTTCAACACGGCATAAATAAGGTTCTTGGGCTCCGCATTTTCTAGCTTCCTCTCTCCAGAGAGATGTGGTTCTCAGCGGGTCGGGGAATCTATTTGCCCTGTAAACCAGAAGAAGCGGCTTCCCTCCTATTTTTATATACTGCTTGTCCTGAAAAACGGTCATTAACCATTGGATGTGTTTTTTATCATCCTCAGAGCCGTAATTCTGTTTTAGCAGCACCTCTTTATCGAGCCCATCCCAGGCGCGCGTCCAGTTTTCATTGGCCCAGCAAAGACAAAATGGAAAATCAGGCCTTCCCGATTCCAGCATCCTGTCGATCGGATAATTCAGCAGCCTTTTACTGTAAATGGGGTCAGGTCTTGAATCTTGACTTTTCACTTGCCACCCCGTTCTTTC
>CAZSYH010000101.1:0-1753 GCA_964610735.1 uncultured Syntrophaceae bacterium
GCGCGGCGATGGCCTATACCCTGTGGACGAGACACCTGAGACATAATCCCTCGAATCCGGGCTGGGCGGACAGGGACCGCTTTGTCCTCTCCGCTGGACATGGCTCTATGCTGCTCTATTCGCTTCTTTATCTGACAGGGTATGATTTTTCGCTCGATGATATCAGGGCGTTCCGCACGTGGGGCAGCAAGGCGCCGGGACATCCGGAGTTTGGTGAGACGCCGGGCGTGGAAGCTACAACGGGACCGCTCGGCCAGGGCATAGGTGACGCGGTGGGTATGGCAATCGCGGAGGCCCATATCGCCGCCAGGTATAACCGCTCCAATCTGAAGATTGTGGATCACTATACCTACGTCATCGCGGGCGATGGCGACCTGATGGAGGGCATATCCAGCGAGTCCTGTTCGCTGGCGGGCCACCTTCAGCTCGGCAGACTTATCATCCTTTATGATGACAACAGGATATCACTCGCCGGTTCAACAAAGCTTTCATTTACCGAGGACATTGGGAAACGGTTTGAATCTGCCGGCTGGCATGTGCAGCATGTTGAAGACGGCAACGATGTGGACTCTATAGACCGGGCGATCAGTCTCGCAAAGGAAGAACAGTCGCGTCCTTCGATAATCTGCATAAGCACGATAATAGGTTATGGATCTCCCGCCAAGCAGGGCAATGCCTCCTGTCACGGATCGCCGCTCGGAGTGGAGGAGGTTGCCGCCGCCAAGGGAAATCTTGGCTGGCCGGTGGAGCCGGAATTTTTTGTGCCGGAGGATGTCCTGGAACATATGCGCGGTGCCGTAGAGAGGGGACGGAAACAGGAATCTGAGTGGAGATCCACCCTTGAACGTTACAGGGAATCCTATCCGGAAGATTCCTCTGAATTTGAACGTGTGATAGATGGAAGACTGCCCATGGACTGGGAATCGGCCCTCCCTGAATTCGGTGCTGATTTGAAGGCTCTCTCCACCAGGAAGGCATCGGAGGCGGTTTTGCAGGCACTTGCGCCCGGGATGCCGGAACTTATGGGGGGAACAGCCGACCTGAATCCTTCCACTCTCGCATGGCTTAAGGGATTCGGAGATTTTCAGCCTGCCGGAACCGGATCGGAGGATGTCTCCGGCGCGGTAGGCGGTGAATGGAGTTACAGTGGTCGGAACGTGCACTTCGGTGTCAGGGAACACGCGATGGGTGCAATTGCGAACGGCATGGCGCTCCACGGAGGAGTGATTCCCTTTGTCGGCACATTCTTTGTCTTTTCCGATTATATGAGGCCCTCGATGCGCATTGCCGCCCTCATGGGCACTCATGTCATCTACGTATTTTCCCATGACAGTATCGGTGTGGGTGAAGATGGTCCAACGCATCAGCCGGTGGAGCACCTGATGAGCCTGCGCGCTATGCCCGGATTGACGGTTATACGTCCGGCAGACGCATCGGAAGCGGTTGAGGCGTGGCGCTCTGCACTGCTCAACGACAAAGGTCCCACCGCACTGGTCTTTTCCCGTCAGGATATTCCTATCCTGAATCGGTCTGAGTATGCCCCGGCAGACGGTCTGCAACGGGGAGGATATATTGTGTGGGAATCATCGGAAGGTACGCCGGATGTGATCCTCATAGGCACCGGGTCGGAGCTGCAGATTGCGTTGGATGCCGGCAAAAGCCTGAGCGAAAAAGATGGCATCGCGGTCCGCGTAGTTTCACTTCCATGCTGGGAAATCTTTGACGGGCAGCCGGAAGATTACAGGGAAAAGGT
>CAZSYH010000101.1:1853-5115 GCA_964610735.1 uncultured Syntrophaceae bacterium
TCCGATCGATTGCCGGCAGAGGTGGCCGGGGACCATTTTATCGCCATTACTGATCCGGGTTCACCCCTTGCCGGACTGGCCGGTCAATATTCCTTCAGGGCCACATACCTGAATGATCCTGACATTGGCGGGCGCTACTCGGCTTTGTCTTACTTCGGATTGTTGCCCGCAGTGCTTATGGGTGTAGATGTAAAATCTTTACTTAACCATTCTTTTGATATGATTAAGAGTTGCAGAAAGACCGGTCTTTCGGTCGAAGACGGCAATCCCGGCGTTATACTCGGTGCTGTCATGGGTACGCTGGCAGAAGCCAGCCGTGACAAGCTGACAATCGTTGCATCTCCCCGGATTGCGAGTTTCGGCAACTGGGTGGAACAGCTCATTGCTGAAAGTACCGGGAAAAGAGGAAAGGGGATTCTGCCGGTGGTGGAAGAACTGCCGGGGACATCTTCTGTTTATGGTGATGACCGTGCTTTTGTCTATTTGAAGGCAAAAGGGGACAAATCACATGATACGACCATGGAGGAAATAGAGAGCGCCGGTCATCCTGTTGTAAGATTATATATCGATGATCTCTATGATATGGGCGGACAGTTTTTCCTCTGGGAGATGGCAACCGCTGTAGCATCCCATCTTTTGAAGGTAAATCCTTTTGATCAGCCCGATGTTGAAGCGAGCAAAATCCTGACAGGAAAGATGCTGGGAGGCTATGCAAAAAATGGTGTCCTGCCGCATGGAATTCCGGTATTAATTTCCGGTGGAATCGCGGTTTATGGCGATGTGAAAGCCGACAATCCGGAAGAGGCCCTGGCAGAATTTCTCAGCCAGGCAGAACCGGGTGACTATGTGGCCATCCAGGCATATCTGCAGCCGACAGATGAAAACAATCGCGCTCTGGGTGAGTTAAAAACGAGAATTCGCGACAGGTATGGGTGCGCCACGACCGTCGGTTATGGCCCCCGTTATCTCCATTCAACCGGGCAACTGCACAAGGGAGACGCGGGCAGGGGCCTGTTTATACAGCTTACCGCCGAAGATGCGCGGGATGCGCCCATTCCCGATGAGATAGGGTCCGAAACATCCTCCGTTACCTTTTCCGTGCTTAAAAAGGCCCAGTCCATGGGTGACCGGCATGCCCTGCTGAACGCGGGGCGCCATGTGATACGCTTTCACCTGGGCGCGGATGTCCCTGATGGCATAAGGAAGTTGACGAGCAGGGAGTGAGGAAGTTTCCCCTATATTTCCAGACATAAATCTTGACTTTTCACATTTTACGCATATAGTTTACGTAAAGTGGTGGAGGTGTTGTCATGAAAACAGCAACAGTAGGAGAAGTTCAAAAGAATTTTTCCGGAGTTCTCAGGAACATAAAAGCCGGCGAAGAGATTACCGTTACAAAAAGAGGCAAGCCCGTGGCAAAGATAACGGCGCTTGGCCCCAGAAGCAAAATCGAATGGCCTGATTTTTCCAGTGAAGCGGTTGAGCTTAAAGGCAAATCCCTGAGCGATATAGTTATTGAAGACAGAGAGGAACGGTTTTAAATGCTTTACGTTGATACAAGCATAATCGTAAAGCTCTATGTCAAAGAAGAGCATTCGCTGAATGTCTCAAACAGGATAATAGAGAATAACGAAGCTATTCCTCTAACAGGTCTTCATGACCTGGAATTTATCAATGCAATCAACCTGAAACTTTTCAGGAAAGAAATAACAGAGGACGAGGCTGGTTGTATAATATCAAAATTTCATGAACACGAAAGCAGGGGCGTTTACTATCGTCCTCAACTGAGCTGGCCCGAAACATTCAGATATGCCGTCGACCTGTCGGGATCTCATACCGGAAATACAGGATCACGATCCCTGGACATTTTGCACGTTGCCTCCGCTTTATCAATAAAAGCAGACAGGTTTTTCACTATCGATACCCGCCAGTCAGAACTGGCACATTTTGCCGGGTTAAAAATAGTAAAAATGGACGGATCTTATGCTTGAGATTGGCGCAAATCCCGCGATGCAGGTTGGATTGTAGAAGATCCGCCCCTGGCGGGAGGAACGAAACCCGGCAAAACCAAGGGGTCTATTGAAGAAATATGGGGCTGTTATTTACGACAATCTATTGCCGGAGGAATAACGACGGATTATGCTTTTAGACAATGAGAATCAAAATTTAAAAGTTCATGAATGGATTGCAAGGTATACAGAAGAAGGCCCGGTAAAACATACACAAAGCCATTTAAAGAATATCTAATTGAAGAAATTGAAAAAATATTTATTAAATACTCGCCCAAAGAACTCTATTATAAAGTCCTTTTTGAGCTGTTTGGCAGCCAGATAGACAGCACCAATGACAATCCGGATTTTAACCGTCAGATTGGGAGGCTTGAAAACACAGTTATATACAATGCACTGTATGATTTTCAAACAGAGGCGGGGTTTTTCGTTTTTTCATGAGAGGAAGAATTAAATGATCACCGACACCACCTTTTTCACAAATGAACCGGGTTACGCGCTGCTTGACAGGTTCAAAAAGACATTAGAGCACGTCCGGTATTTTGATGTGCTGGTCGGGTATTTTCGTACCAGCGGGTTTTATCAGTTATACGAATCCTTTGAATCCATTGACAAAATCAGAATCCTGGTTGGTCTCAATGTCGATCAGAAAACCTATGAGATTATTGAGGAGACGCAGTCCAGGGGAGAATTCGATTTTGAATCACACAGCAGGACCAGGCGCATGTTCAGCGAACAAACGGCATCCGAAATGGATGAGTCGGAAGACTCCTATGAAACCGAAATCGGAATCAGAAAGTTTCTGGAATTTCTGACTGCCGATTGCGCCGACAAAGACCAGGACATGGCCAAGGGCGGCAACGGGAAAAAGATGGAACTGCGTGCCTATCCCAGTGAAAACATTCATGCCAAGGTTTATGTCAGCCGTTTCAAAGAAGGTGAGTTGGACTTTGGCAGGGTAATCACTGGTTCCAGCAATTTTTCTGAAAGCGGCCTTATCGCTAACAGGGAATTCAACGTCGAATTAAAAGACAGGATCGATGTTGAATTCGCCCTGAAACAATTTAAAAACCTGTGGAAAGATGGCGTAAATATCTCACAGGAATATGTAGAAACCATCCGGAATAAAACCTGGCTTAACGACGCAATCATCCCCTATCATCTATATCTGAAAATGCTCTACGAATACCTGAAGGAGGATATCAATCTGGATGAAGAGATTGAATTGGACCTGCCTGAAGGCTTTATGGAGC
>CAZSYH010000102.1:0-3729 GCA_964610735.1 uncultured Syntrophaceae bacterium
AAACCGATCCCGCCCTTTTCCTGACCAGCTTCAGAATCGCCTTTGCGGTATTCGGAACTCTCTGCGCCGGCGGTGTCTTTGCCTCTCTCGCCAGGGGGAATGTGCGGCCTAGTGAGCGGGACCAATCATCCGTTCCGGAAGCCAGGTAATGATCTCTGGAAAGATCGTACACATTAGAAGGGTGAACATAATAATCGCGACAAAGGGGAGTACCCCCTTTATGATGTCCGACATGGTCAGGCCCAGTTCAGGTGGCGCACTTCCTTTCAGAACGAAGATGGACATTGCCATGGGGGGTGTCTGAAATGCCATTTGCAGGTTGATGCATATCATCATACCCGCCCACAATGGGTTAAATCCCAGGGCCTCGAGGATCGGGGAAAAAATAGGAACGATAATGAAAACAATTCCTATCCATTCTATGAACATGCCCAGCAGGAAAACGATAAGCATGATCATGGCAAAGGAGGCCCACTTTCCTCCAGGAACAGCCATGATCATGGCAGAGACTACATCTCCGGAACCGGCACTCATGAATATCCCAACAAAGGCATAGCACAATGCGGCAATCATGACTACAAAGGCACTGACTCGAAGGGTTTCAATAGACGCGTGACTTATTAAATCCCAGCTGAATTTACGGTAGCCCACCGCCAGCAGGATGGCGGCAAGACAGCCAACCGCCGCGGCCTCGGTGGGGGGGGCAATCCCGGAGAAAATAGTTCCCAGGACCGCCATGATCAGCAGTACCGGGGGTACCAGGGCTTTTATCAGCTTGATAAACTTTTTTGCCGAAAGAGGAGTCCTCTGATCCAGGGGAAGAGCGGGGCCCAGACTGGGGTTAATATAGCACCGGAGCAGCACATAAGATATATACAGGCCTGACAGGATGAGACCCGGGAAAACCGCTCCCATGAACATCTGGCCGATGGAGATGCCGGCCTGAGGCCCGTAAACTACCAGCATGATGCTTGGCGGAATCAGGATGCCAAGGGTGCCTGAAGCAACAATGGTGCCAGCGGCCAAGGGCTTGTCATAGCCCCGGGTGATCATTGGACCCAGTGCGATCAGGGTAAGGATGGTCACCGAGGCGGCGATTACACCCAGACAGGCCGCCAGAATAGTTCCAAATATAATGGTGACTACGGCAAGCCCCCCCTTCAGTCCCCCCAGGGCGTCATAAAGACTCTCGTACAATTCCTTTGTTATCCCGGAACGCTGCAACACCACCCCCATAAAGGTAAAAAGAGGTACCGCCAGGTAGGGATAATTCAGGGAAAGATCATAAATCCTGCTGTAAAGAATATGATATGTGGTTGTGGGACCAAAGATCAGCAAGCCGACTATAAAGGCTACACTGCCTATGACGAAAGCAATGGGGAAACCGGTCATGACCAGGGTTAGCACACCTCCCAGCATGAGAAAAGCTACGACCTCAGCGCTTAATTCAATCAATTTCTTTACCTCTTATCAGAAAGTGCAGGTCGCGTATAAATCTCGCGACTCCTTGAAGGACCAATAGAAAAAGGCCTATCGCAAAGACTGTCCGGTAGGGGGCAGCCGGAGGGTACCAGAAGCTGTTGAACATGACCTCATGGATTCTAAATGCCCTCAACGCCCAGGTAACTGAAAGTTTAAGCATAATGATCATCAGAGGGAAAAACAGAAAGATGGAGCATATAACATCCATCAGCGCTCTCTTCCTTCGGGAGAGCGAACTGTATATCAAATCCACCCTGGTATGAGAGTCATGTAGGTAGTTATAGGATGCGCCCAGCATATAGATTATACCGCCTGACATGCACATGGTATCGTAAGCCCAGATGGTTGGCGCATTGAAAAAATGCCGGGCAATTGCCTCGTATGAGCCAACTAGAACGAGGAGAAAAGCAAACCATTTTCCCAGAGATCCGGATGTTTCACTCAGCCAGTCAATGGCTTTCAGTGTTTTTGTTAAAATGGCCATGCTTTTCTCCTCAAACATTTTTATTTAATGGCGTTGTATGCCTGACCGAAATTTTTCATTGAAAAATAGATCTCACCGAAAATCGGAGTTTCTGATTTCGATTTTTCTTCATAGAATTTGTCAGCTTCGGCAGTCAATGCAACTTCGATATCTTTGGGCACCTTAAGAACTTCGTTACCGGCTTTCCTGAATTTGTCCACGGCTTTTACCGATTCGTAGACCAGGTACTCATGCTGGGCCTGGCTCCATTTGTCGGTGAGACCCTGGACTATGACCTTGATATCTGCCGGCAGAGCAGCCCAAGCTTTTTTGTTGAAAAAGAATACCTGAGGGTCACTGGGAGCACGGGTGGGAGAGAGATAAACATAGTGAGCCACTTCGTTGAAATGCATGTTCCAGTCAGATGCCAGGGTTGAGTATTCAAATGCATCAATGGTTCCCCTCTGCATGGCTTCATAAAGCTCGCCTCCGGGAATAATAACCGTGGCCGCGCCCATTCTCTTGAGGATTTCGCCACCGTCGCCCATGCATCGTGCTTTCAGCCCCTTGATATCCTTGAGAGATTCAAGTTTGACCTTGGAATGAAAGAATACCTCTTCCGGTAGGGGTGAAAGAGCACCGGGAAAGGTGAAAACCTCGTATCCTTCCATCATTTTGTTCATTAGGTCGGCACCGCCGCCATAGTTGAACCAGGTCCTCATCGCCTCGCCCGGCAGACCGCCAGGTCTCGAGCTTATCAGACCGGCCGCCGGCCATTTATCAAGGTTGTACATGGGGCAGGTGTAACACATCTGAAGAACATTCTGGTCAACGGCGTCGAGTTCCTTATAAACCGGAACAACGGAGCCGCCCACAAAGGGTTTTACGGTCAATCGGCCGTTGGTTGCCTCGGTAATGGCATGACACAGTTTGTCATGGTAAATCTGGGACGGATCTGAAGCCGGACCGTGTCCCGATGATTTCCAGACAATCTTCTTGACGTTATCCGCCGCGAAGGTTTGTCCCGGCAGTATCGCCAGCAGCATTGCTGCCATCATCACTAAAACCAAAATTCCTACACTTTTTGTGAAAATTTTCATTTCCTCATCCTCCTTTTGCAGGTTAATGTGCCGATGCGACGTGCCCGCGTGCACGTCGCATCGGCACTGTGAAAATAACTAACTTATGAACAGGGAACTTCCTGTTCGGTTACTTTGGTAACGTTTGTTATCTACTGCCAAGCGATCTAATGCCTCATGTCCAGTGCAGTGGCAAACACTTATGATTTTGATGCTTTCTTTTTTCAGGTAATCCAGGGACACATCAAGACTGTTCCCTTGAGCTTCAATCATGTGAGTGCCGCCGAGCACGGCATAAATCGGTTTTTTAAGTAATTCGACAGCAGTATCCAGAATATTCTTCATGCCGGGATGAGAACACCCCAGAAGAACAGCCAGACCCTTTGGCGTGTCAATGGCAATTGTTATTTCGTCTTCGAAGAGATCCTGGTGAAATGTTCCGTCCTTGAAAATCTTGAATCTCGGATTGATCGTCTCATCGTCATGGATTCTGGAAAAACCGGAAATGATATAAATACCGGGCAAAATTTCTTTTAGGCGCTCATTGACAAATTGATGATCTATTCCTTTAAAAGATAAATATGTTTCATCGAAATTGTTGCCTAAGAATTCGCAAGTATCGTTGCTGACCCCGTATTTCTCATCAAAAAACCCCTGCCCTGTGAACAGTTTGAAGTGGCTTGTTTTTTCCGTCAACGCCCTGAA
>CAZSYH010000102.1:3829-5043 GCA_964610735.1 uncultured Syntrophaceae bacterium
CTGTCTGTTATGATAGACTGCTCATATGCGCTCGGATATCGGAGAGCGCATTTTTAAGATGACGGGCCATGGCCTTCTCAGCCCTGTCCTTATCTCCGTTTTTTATGGCCTCGAGAATGGCCCTATGTTCATTAATGGTTTTTTCAATTCGCCCAGGTGTATGAAGGCTGGATATCCAGCCGTTGGGCAGTGATGTGGTCACAGACTTCATCAGAACATACAGGGTTGAATTTTTCGTGGACCCTGCAAGCCATCGGTGAAAATTCCGATCACATTTGATAATTTCTGTGTTGTTTTTGCTCTCGGCGTGTAGCTCAAACTGGGCTAAGGCCTCTTCCATTTTCCGGATATCTTCGGTATTGGCCTTTTCTGCGGCAAATGCAGCCGCCTTGGGTTCGATGATCAGGCGGACATCAAAGTGGTCCAGAATGTGCTGTTCGTTGGATTTCAGCCAGTTGACAAAGGGCTCGAAATTTTGAGAGTCGAAATCTGTTATAAAGATTCCCCTCCCCTGCCTGACCGTAACGTAGCCTGTCGCCTCTAGTATCCTAATGGCCTCTCGGACAGATGATCGGCTGACCTGCAACTGCCGTGACAATTCATTCTCGGAATAGAATTTATCCCCGGGCTTAAAATTGTTTTCGGCGAGCTTCTTCTCGATTGCATTGATAACGCTATCGGACAGTCTTATCTTTTTGATCGGTTCCACTAGGCAAAATCCCTTCGGCGTTTAAAGGCATCTGCTGTTAAGATATCTGCGGATCAGTTGTCTACTTGTCTGACAAGTGGAATTTTACGGTATTCATCCAGATCCGTCAAGGATTATTTTAAGCTTTGTCACTGCAATATGATTATGTCACCCCTGAACGAATGATCTCTATAGCCTTCGGATCTTCTTGCAGATAGCGTGATATCTTTCCCCCGGCCATATCCCGTACAAGATTCGATTCATAATCGGGGGAAGACCGGCGCCGGTATGTCTTACGGACATCCAATCGTATCGATTATTGGGAAGGGGGTGGCGGCTGACGAAGCATCCGGTGTCTGCCCCGCTGCTGGAATCTTTTCTGGAACCGGTCGAATTTATCTCTCTGGTCCTCGTTCAGGAGTGCGCGAATCATAACAAAGTCGCGGTCTATGATGCCGCTTACTTCAGGCTGGCATCTTTGGCTGATCTGGGCCAGTCTCTGGTGCGAGTCCCTGAGAATCTTTCC
>CAZSYH010000103.1:0-4908 GCA_964610735.1 uncultured Syntrophaceae bacterium
TCATGATTACCTATTCCCTTCTCGGATGGGTGTTCGCTCTTTTCCGCATTGTCGCGTCACCGGTCACCGCAGGCACGGTAAAAAAGGCTGTCGAATCGGCCGCCGGGACATCGAATGTGGATGTCCACCCAGACAAAAAAACGGTGGCATTTAAAATAGAGGAAAAAGACAGCTTTGAAAAAGTAAAGGCGGCAATCGAGCGCGCAGGCTACGGCGTTTAATAATTATAAAGGCCGCACCTGCACTTTTATGTCGGATAGCCGGGGCTTTTTCACATGTTTCCCGACAATCCCCGATTCTTCTATTTCAAAAGGACGGTCTGCGCGGCGGCGAGGCCCGCCCCATGTTCAAATTTATATCCCGCCTTTGCAAATCCTGACTCTATCGCGCCAACGGTGGCGAGGATATCCGAAGCGTTCACGACGCCCATATGTCCCACACGAAAATACTTTTCCTTGATTTCGGCAAGGAGGCCTCCGGCGAGTATGACACCGGCCTGACCGATCAGCGGGAGGACGCTCCCGTTCACACCTTCCGGGAAGTATGGAGCAGTCAGTGTGTTGGCCGCTTTATCTGCGCTTACCGGAATCTGTTTCAGACCTATGGCGTTCATTGCCGCCTTGAAGGCGTCGCTCATGAGGCGGTGACGGGCAAACCGATTGTCCATCCCTTCGGCGAGGATCTGCCCGAGGCTGACATTAAGCGCCCATACGAGATTTACCGCCGGCGTTCCGAAGTAAGCTGCCTTACGGGCCTCGTAAGACTCCATTATGGGAAGCCAGTTTGCCCAGTCGGAGTAATAGCTTCCAACAGGTGTTCTGCGGTTTTTGAATTTCTCTATCGCTTTGGGACTTGCCACGAGAAGTGCCAGTCCCGGGGGAACCCCGATGGCCTTCTGGCAGGCGGTGAGGGCAATATCCACACCCCATTCTTCCTGACGCAGTTCTTCGCCGGCAACGGAGCAGACGCCGTCCACGATGCTCAGTATTCCATGCTTCCGGCACAGGTCGCCCAGTCCCTTTATATCGGCGCGTACGGCGGTTGATGTGTCAACGTGTGTCACAACCAGTCCCTTATAATCAGCCTTGCTGATTTCCGCCTCAACCTCATCCAGAGAGGGAATATCCCCGATAGTCGTCGCCTTCACATATGTGACCCGCGCCCCATAGCGTTCCAGTATGGCGCCGAAACGGTCGCTGAAATACCCCGTGTTTACCACCAGAACATTATCTCCCGGTTCGATGACGTTGCAGGCTGCCATATCCATGGCCATCGTTCCGGAACCGGCAACGATAAATGGCTGCCCGCCCGGGCATAGAAACACCTCCCGCATCCGTTCAAGCGCCTGGCCCATACAATCGACAAAATTGGGGGCCACATGGCTCGCTGTGGGCATACCCATAGCCCGCATTACCTCGGGAGTAAACTCGATCGGTCCGGGGATCATAAGAAGCTTTCTGTTTTTCATGGTTGTTACCTCCATTTTAAATTAATGGCACTCGTTGAACGCGAATGAAATGATGTTTCTCATCTGAAACTGTTTTGTATCAGTATCATATTTTGTCGGCTGAGGGAATCTTCGGCGGCGTTTTTTTGTGCCGGCATTTATCTCTGTCTGAAATCCGCAATTTTCTCTTGCCGCAGGGTTTGAACTTTATTATAGGGATAACATAAGGAGGGAAACGATATTAAAGTTATATATCATGAAGATTTTAAAGCGTCTTATTGTTCCGATCCCGCCGCCGCCGATGGACGGATCGAAGCCATTATCGAAGTTATAGAAGGCAGGGTTGAATTTGTTGAAGCGATTCCCGCCGATGAAGGAGATATTCTTGCCTGCCACACGGATAATCATGTGGCTCATGTGAGAAGGCAGGGGCTTTACGATATAGCTGCCCTTGCGGCAGGAGGCGCCATCCAGGCAGCCTCCAACGGCCTTGTCGAACCCTGCTTTGCCCTTATAAGGCCACCGGGACACCACGCATCGGCGAACAGCTCATGGGGCTTTTGTTTCTTCAACAATATGGCCATTGCCATATCAAAATTGAAGAGAGAAAACAGGATAAAAAAGGCATTTATCCTGGATTTTGACCTCCATTTCGGTGATGGCACCATAAACATACTGGGAGATTCCGATTATGTAACCATATACAACCCACAGGAGTTCGATCCAAACAAATATCTCAAACGTGTAGAAGAGATGCTTCCTGACGACGCGGATATCATCGGTATCTCAGCCGGTTTCGATAATCACAGGGAAGACTGGGGCGGCGTCCTCTCCACAGATAATTACCGGGAGATGGGGCGGATGGTCCGGAACGCGAGCCGGAAAAGCGGCGGAGGCTGCTTCGCCATACTGGAGGGAGGTTACAACCACAGAGTGCTGGGACAGAACGTCATGGCGCTGATAGAGGGGCTGGAAGAATAGGAAAACCGGAAATGAACCGACCAGCACAAGCCCCGTTTTTCGAAACGAGAAACGGGGCTTGTGCTTTTTTATGGCATGGTCAATAAAATGAGAATCTGTCCCCAATTTACACTACTTTATTCCATACTCCTTCCCATACGTTTCAACCACAAAATCTATATCCTTGTCCCCCCTGCCTGACAGGTTTACCAGTATTGTTTTGTCGCTGTCGAGAGTCCCCGCCAGTTTCGTCGCGTATGCCACAGCGTGGGCGCTTTCCAGCGCGGGAATTATACCCTCAACCCTCGAGAGTTCAAAAAACGCGTCGAGAGCTTCCCCGTCGTTCGCTGTTACATATGTAACTCTCTGTATATCCTTGAGAAGGCTGTGCTGGGGGCCAACGCTCGGATAGTCAAGACCGCTCGCGACGGAATATACCGGCAGAGGCTCTCCATCTTTGTCCTGAAGCATGTAAGAATTAAACCCATGAAGCACGCCGGGTGTGCCAAGTGTCAGGGTTGCCGCATGTTCACCATCTTTAAAGCTGAGGCCTGAAGGTTCAACTCCGTACATGGCAACATCTTCATCTCCCAGAAACGCGGTAAAAAGCCCTATCGCGTTGGAACCGCCACCGACACATGCCACCAGATTGTCGGGCAGGCCACCTGTCATCTCTTTAAACTGTTTCTTTGCCTCTATACCGACCACCGCTTGAAAGTCCCTGACAATCATTGGGAATGGATGAGGCCCCACAACGGAACCGATGGCGTAGAACTGGGTAACAGGGTCTTCAAGATACGCTTCGAATGCCGCGTCAACCGCGTCCTTGAGTGTCTTTGTGCCGCGTGACACGGGGATAACATCCGCACCCAGAATCTTCATCCGGATGACGTTAGGATG
This sequence comes from uncultured Syntrophaceae bacterium, assembly GCA_964610735.1. Classification (GTDB taxonomy): domain Bacteria; phylum Desulfobacterota; class Syntrophia; order Syntrophales; family UBA2210; genus UBA2210. Next base: position 3,308 of record CAZSYH010000103.1, read on the forward strand.
CTGTTTGACTATATCAACTTCGCCCATGTAGATATCGCATTCAAGTCCCACAAAGGCAGCGGCCGTCGCAAGCGCCACTCCATGCTGGCCCGCCCCCGTCTCCGCGATAATCTTCTTTTTGCCCATTTTTTTCGCGAGCAGAGCTTCGCCAAGGCAGTGGTTTATCTTGTGCGCGCCGGTATGGTTCAGGTCTTCTCTCTTGAAATATATGCGCGCGCCGCCACATTTTTCCGAAAGCGATTTCGCGTAAAAAATGGGGCTGGGTCTTCCCACATAGTCTTTATACAATGACGACAGTTCATCTTTAAAGCACTCATCATCTTTTATTTTGCTGTATGCTTCCGCGATTTCATCAAGCACTTGCTGTATCTGCGGAGGCACAAAACTGCCGCCATATTCTCCGAAATATCCCGTTTTATCGGGCATTTCCACTGATCCTGAATTCATGTTCATCCTATTCCGTTCCTCCATAGTATCTGTTAAGTATTTTTTTTGTGATCGAATTATCTTTCTTCAATATCTTCGAACCTCTGGTGATCTTGCAGAGACTTATTCCATGCTTTGCCGCTATATTCCTCTGGGTATGGCCCTCGTTAAGCTCCCGCAAAAGCTTCCAGCGAAGCACGAAATCCTCGATTTCTTTCGGGGTGAGAATTTCTTCAATAAATGACTTCATTTCCTCAAAATCAGATATCTCTGTAAATATCTTTACAAGCTCGTCTCGAGAAACCATTTTGCCCCCCTGTTTCTACGGGCAGAAACATATATAAACAGATTACAAATAGCAAGATATTTTTCAGAAAAAAAGAAACAGACTGAAGGGATGAATGGATGGATGGACTCCACTGTTGAAACTCACCAATTGGCGAGCCTCAATACCTGAAACCTGGCGCGGAAAAAGAAGTGGACTGTTTGTATGGCTTTAGTTTCTTGAAGAAACCCTGCAGAATTGACAGGGCCTCATAGGAGACTTTCCTATTCCAGGTCTTTTCCTATTACCTCTCTGACTCGTTCTATAAGTTTTTCCTTTGTTTCATATGTATATTTGTCAACAGGAATAGGCTCATGTATTATTATTTTCATATTACCCGGCAGGATCCGCAGGCTTTTCCTGGGTAATATCTTTCTTCCTCCCACCACGGTTACGGGAAGAATCGGCATCCCTGCCTCCAGCGCCATAATGAAACCGCCTTTTTTAAAACGCTGGAGTTTTCCATCCGGGCTTCTTGTGCCTTCGGGAAAAAATGTCACAGAAGAGCCGGCCCGTATTTTTTCACCCGCCGCCTTGAGGCTCTTTTGCGCCTTTTCAGAGTTCCCCCTGTCAATATAGATGTGCCCTACCTTCTCACATGCAATCCCGAATATGGGTATCTCTCTGAGCTCCATCTTCATAACCCATCTCAACGGCAGGGGCAGATACCCTATCAGGGCAAACACATCATAGTAACTCTGGTGATTCGCCATCACTATATATGGCTGATCTTTATCTATAAGTTCATCTCCACTTACTGATATTGAAACTCCCGACAACGCGAGATTAAGCCGGGCCCAGAATGCGCTTATGGAATCAACTCCACCTCCTTGAGGATCAAAGTATGCGG
>CAZSYH010000104.1:0-4906 GCA_964610735.1 uncultured Syntrophaceae bacterium
GCAGGGGGATAGGCAAGGCCTGCCTGGCCCATATATTTGAGCCCTTCTTTACCACGAAAGATCCGGGGCAGGGGACTGGCCTGGGGCTGTCCATTGCCTATGGCATAATCAGTAAGCATGACGGTTTCATAGATGTGGAGAGCGAACCCGGACGGGGAACGACGTTTTCTATTTTTCTGCCCGCAAAAGGGGCTGACAACCCTGAACGGAACGAAACCGCGGAGGACATAAGGGTTGGTTGAGAGAGCCAGGAAAATACTCATAATTGATGATGAGGAATCAATACGTGATGGATGCCGCCAGATATTATCACGCGAGGGGTATCATATTGAAGATACTGGCAACGCGGCCTGCGGCCTCGAAATGGCCCTTAAAGATGTCTATGATATCATCCTGCTGGACGTGCAGATGCCGGAGATGAACGGTCTGGATATCCTGAGAAAACTTAAAGGGGAATCTAATATACCAGCGCATATCATAATCATCACCGGATATGGAAGCATAGAAACAGCTGTTGATGCCATGAAGCGCGGGGCATTTGATTTTCTGACGAAGCCATTCAGCGCGGTTGAGCTGAGGAAAGTGGTGAAGAATGTCCTGCACGTGTCCAACACGGAAAGCCCGGATGGTGATATCCCGGATCTGGTAGGAAACAGTTGCTGCATGGAGGAGCTAAAAGATACTATCAGAAGGGTGGCGTATACAGACAGCACGATTCTTATTACCGGCGAGAGTGGAACGGGCAAGGAGCTTGTGGCTCGCGCAATACAGAAACTCAGCAGCAGGAGAGACAAGCCGTTTGTTCCCGTTGATTGTTCTTCTCTTGTGGAAAATCTGATGGAGAGTGAGCTTTTCGGTCATGTCAAGGGTGCGTTCAGCGGCGCGACCGAGTCGCGCGAGGGGCGTTTCCAGACAGCAGATGGGGGGACGCTGTTTCTGGATGAGATATCCAATATCAGTCTTGCCACCCAGGCCAGACTGTTGAGAGTCATCCAGGAACAGGAAGTTCCACGAGTCGGCAGTTCCAAGGCCGATAAGGTTGATGTGAGGCTCATAGTAGCGACTAATAAAGATCTGCGGGCGCAGATGAAATCCGGTCAGTTCAGAGAAGATCTCTTCTACAGAATATCAGTAGTGCCGATAGATATAAAACCCTTAAGAGAGCACAGGGCTGATATAATTCCAATAGCGCAACACTATCTCAACTTATATGTAAAAAGGCACAAGAGCAGGGTGAGACGTTTTTCGAAGGAGGCAGAAAAGTCTTTGATGTCATATAGTTGGCCAGGCAACATCAGAGAATTGGAGAATACGGTCGAGCGGCTATGTGTGCTTTGTGAAAATGAAATCGTAAATCAGTCTGATATTCTTTATTTCGGGCAATATAAGGATACGAAGGTTCCTGTGGTGGATTCTCATTCAGGAAGAATGACTCTCGTGGATGTCGAGAAGGAGCATATAGAAAAGGCGTTGCGCCATTTTGATTTTCAAATAGGCAAGACCGCAAAGTTTCTCGGTATTGACAGAAAAACCCTGAGGACTAAGATACGCAACTACAACATAAATATGGACAGATAAGATAAAGTCCTTTCAGAAATCCACGACTTGTTTTAACCGCACTTCGGGATAGATCTGTCCCGCTTTTGGCGGCATGGAATTATACACCCACTCTATGTCAATCATACCCAGTTTAATTCCACAGGACCACCCTTTGCCCGTGAATGTTCCGCGTATCAGGATATCCTCCATGTCCAGCGTAAGGCCGAACACTGCCACGCAAGTATCCTTCTTTATCTCGTTCAACTCTTTTCCGTAGGCCGCTGTGGAAAAAACGAGCCTTCGGCTGTCTGCCGCCCTGCATTGTATAAGTGGAGTAATACAGGGGAATCCGTTTTCTCCTATCCAGGCTATGAACTTCACAGAGTCCAGTCTGTTGAACAGCTTTTCTCCCCAGGGCCTCAGTATCTGCCCCCCAGCGTCAGTTTTGGCGCCTGATTTTGCGGCCCCGGTGAGGAGAGACGCGAGGGCGATATTCAAAAGAGGCAGCTTTTCTCTGCCATATGTCTCCACAAGATCCATATAGTACACTGTGTGTATGCCGAAGTAGGCATTGTATCTGAACATGGGCTTTTGATTGAACATGTCGAAGTCTTCGCCCCCGGTTTCGGTGTGTGTCCACCGGGCCTTTCCCCTCCAAAGTGCCTTGTCCAGAGTCATTATGAGAAAAGCTGTATGGGGATTTATCCTGACGTTCTTCTTGCTCATGCCTTCCGAGAACTGGGCCCATATTACCTGTGATGGGGTTTTTGCCTGGAGGGCGGTGATCAGAGTAATGTGAGGAAGGCCTTCGGGATTTATGGTCGCGATTAATCCAACCTTTGCCTCCGGTTCAAATTCCTTCATATCATTAATATCGAATTCCCTGAACGACTTCATCTGTTTCGTACCTCCATTTTTGTCGGTCCGCTCCCGTGCACAATATCCGGATCTACTCCCGAACCTGCGGCACAGTCGGCGAGATTTTCAATGCATTCCCTGCTCATGAGAGAGCTGTCTTTGAAGGGCCATCCCATGTTGTTTGTCAAGAATTCGGAGGCGGGCCAATACGCTGGCCCCATACCCTGTTGCCGATCTGATTTTTCCCCTCAAGGCGCATGCCGTCTGCTGAAAGAGTCAGGGTGTCGATCCATTGACCATTATTCCAGATAACTTTGAAGACATTGCCGCCATCGACGCATTCCCATCGGTTCCCATTGCCGGGAATTGTGCCGTTGGGTCCGAACTCAGCTGTAGAACCGGTAAACCATTTCCACTTGCCCACGATCCCGCTGCATCCAAACCCCGTAGTAGCATTGCCGGATAATGCAGAACCACCGGAGCAGGCCTTGTATGTCTTACCGTCTATGACCACATAATCGGTGAGCCGTGTTACATTTACAGTGATTTTCCATTCGTCCACAAAGGTCATAAGTGAAGGGGATACCATGTTCAGGACAGTGGTTTTTCGGTCCCCCCAATGAACGGTAACCTTGCCCCCGCCGCAATCATACCGGTATGATTTGCTTTGCCACAGGAATTTATGATCAGGCATGAAGACGCAGTGGACCCCGGGTGGTGCCCAGTTCCAGGTTCCAAATAACTGGCAGCAGCTTTTGTCCAGAAAATCCCCATGAGAATAGGTCTGCCCGGAAGGTTCGCCAGTTGCCGGAGGCGGGCCAATACGCTGGCCCCATACCCTGTTGCCGATCTGATTTTTTCCCTCAAGGCGCATGCCATCTGCTGAAAGAGTCAGGGTGTCGATCCATTGACCATTATTCCAGATAACTTTGAAGACATTGCCGCCATCGACGCATTCCCATCGGTTCCCATTGCCGGGAATTGTGCCGTTGGGTCCGAACTCAGCTGTAGAACCGGTAAACCATTTCCACTTGCCCACGATCCCGTTGCATCCAAATCCTTCGTTACTGGTGGAAGAGTAGTCATCGGGAGAAACAGTTCCGCCATGGAGACCTTTACCACCGGTCAGGCTTGAAAAAACAGAGGCATGAGCAGGCGGAGAAAACCGAAGGCTTTTCACGCATTGATAGACAAGGTTTTTGTATTTGGCCGTTTGGTTATCCACGAAAACGCCGATCACCATGAAATACCCGCCGTTACCATAAGTATACAAGGCATAACACCGCAAAAGAATACCATTGTGATAGCCTGTGTACTCCCTCATGATCGCAGGGTTGCCGTCTGCATGGATATTTTGGCTGGACACACGGTTCTGAAAATAAACAGCTCCTTTGGTAAGGGCGGCCTGCTCCATTGTATCTGCAATTTCCTGAACCCCTATGTTCTGCCCCTTTGTTGCATAGACCTCAATGAATGCATCTTCCCCAGGTGCCATGACCTGTTTTTTCAGGTCGTGGTTTAAGCCGTCAGTCCTGTTTTGCCAGTCAGTGGGCGTCTGAATAAAGAAATCATATTCTTGTGCACCTGAAGGTTGGGGGCACAAAAGAAAACTGCTTAGAATTAAGACAGCCGCAATTATTACAGGATGTTTGAAGATTTGTTTTCCAATTGTTTTAAGTTCCATTTCTACCTCCTGAAAACAATTATTTTTTCTTAAACTGGAGTTTCATCTGTGAGGAAATGAGGTCAGTCGTTGACTATTTCCTGTAAGCTGGCTTTAAACCCTTTATCATTGGGTAGTGCTTGATATTTAACGTTTTTAACGCTGCGTTTTCGGCTTCAGCTGTAGCCGCTATAATTGCGTCTGCAAGTCCGACGCCGTGAGACTTGCCATAATCGCGTTTGTAGAGTCCTCCAGCCTTGGCGATCTCAACAGTCACAGGGATAATACGAAAGAGTGAGACGAAGCTATCTAAAACATTCTGCTCGGCATCTCCCTTTACCCCGGCATACAACTCCGCAACGACAATGGACGAAAGGATTATCTGAGAGGAGTATGTATTTACAAAAGTCACACCTTTGTTATAGCCTCGAAAAAAATCAACAAGAACATCTGTGTCGATAAGGATTGCCCCCTCCATGGCTAATCCCTGTCCCATTCGCTTCGTATTGCCCTGAAGTCAGGAAGATCAGTTCGCTCTTTCCAGATTCCAGCAGCCTTGCGTAAAACAACCTCTCGCTGATTGTGACTCGTTTGTGCGATGAGCCGATCAATGGCCTCACGAATAAGCTCACTCTGCTTTTTCCCCATAGCTCGTGAAATAGCAAGCAATTTATCACGCTGGCTCTCTGTAAGATATATTTGGGTCCGTACCATGTTCACCTCCAATGATGTATGCATTATACATCACAATGGCACCTTGTCAAGGCCAATGCCACTGTAATATTCACTCTAATATTGCAATAAGTGTCAAGTTTCGTTAAAATATATAATATATGCACACTTGAT
>CAZSYH010000105.1:0-4852 GCA_964610735.1 uncultured Syntrophaceae bacterium
TGTGGAATCCCCCTGGCCCCTGGCGGAGATTGTCTACCAGCACCATGAACGGATGGATGGTTCAGGCTATCCAAGAAATCTGAAGGGAGATGAAATTCTTATGGAGGCCCGTATTATGGCTGTGGCGGATGTAGTGGAGGCTATGGCGTCCCATCGGCCCTATCGTGCCGGCTTGGGTATTGGTGCGGCTCTGGAAGAAATCGAGAAGAATCGAGGGGTCTTTTACGACGAATCTGTTGTGGATGCCTGCGTGAAATTATTCCGGGAAAAAGGTTTTCAGCTTCAAGGGGCATGATTTCAAACCCATCTTCCTGATCAGGCACAGGTTGAAAACCTTGGTGTTGTGTGGAACGGACGATGCTTTATCCGCGTATGGATGAAGATGATCACAAGGAAAATCCGTACACTCCCACAAAACCTGATTCCTTTTTTCTCGGTACACTTATAAACGTTACATGGCTCGGCCATACCCGGGAAAGCGATTTTGCCGCTCTCATTCCGACGCCCATCGCATGATACCTGTTCAAGGGGGATTCCCTGTTTCCGGGATATGATAGCTCGTAGTTTGTCATTTTCTTTTGCCAGATACATAGGGCAATTGAAACAATCCAGGCCACACGGTGCTGTCATTTGAAAATAGTCCTTTTTTCTCCCTTGTCGTTGACAAAAATTTCAATTCTCTCTTTACCTTTGCCTATGTTGTTCCGTTTTAATGTAAGCTCTCCAATTTCGCCGGTTCTTTTCAAATGCGTCCCTCCACATGGAATGCATGCAAATCCTTCAACTTTCCAGTATCTCCGTTCTGTCTCTACATCACTAAAAGAACTTTCTATCTTCTGATTCGCCTGGATAACCCTGCGGGCTTCTTCCTCCAAACCGGGAAACATTCTGGAAATATTCTCTTCCCACTTAAAGTCTATCCGCGCCTTATCCTGGGCGATATGGGCCCCAATCTTTTCAATCCCTTTCAGTGTCTGAGATACTATCTCCAGCACCACTTCCGCGGCAAAATGCAACCGCATCAACCGGTAGCGTCTTTCCCAGTCAATAGTCATTTTAACGCGATCTCCAGGCTGCAAACCATGACCATCCTCTACGGTATAAATAATCTCTTTATCGTCTTTACGAGCATGGATAACCTGATGGCTGTTAATTGATCCATGGTCACTTTCCTGGCCACCAGACAGTGCGTAAAAAATCGTTCGATCTACCGTAACCTCATTATCCTTCACGCCTGTTATGGTCGTTTCTATCTCAGTCAGATAAGGTTCTTCCCAAAAAATCTTTCTTGTCATATGGTTACTCTCAGAACACTGCTGAACAGCTGACATTAATTAGCGGGCAGAGTGTGCTTTTTATTGTCCAATATCTTTTTTCTTCATCTATCGTTCTCAAACAGGAATATCAGTGATTCCTCTATACCTTAGATATTATTGCATGAATAAAAATGGCACTCCAAGGAGTGCTACATTATCAGGATAATATGTCAAGCAATATCTTTGAATTATGGCAATATTCTTTGATGGGTCTTGGTTAGCTGAATATCTTTTCAGATCAAAGGTGCGCATAAACCGGACAAACCAAGATTTAATTTGACAATAACAAAAATAATGGTATCTTTCCAGCTATGGCAGCGAGAAAAAAAGAAACAGACTTTAATGAATATTTTGATTTTTTGTGGGAATACGCCCGGGCGAAAAAGATAAGCAAGGGCAAGTTCATGAAAGACTCCGGCCTCTCTCCCCAGAGGTTCAGTGAGTTCTCACAGAAGAGCAGAAATATAACCGCTGAGTATTTCCTCAAGATGCTGAGCGGGGTCGAGCTGTCCCCTGAGGAGACGGAAAGACTCAGCAATATACCCTTCTCCGAAGAGCAGTCAGTCCAGCTGGAATTCGACAGCTTTGTAAGGGGGCAGAAATCCTTTCTGGAAGAATTGATGAAAGATCCGGCAAAATTACAGATCTGCAAGACTGCAATCAGATTCAAGGGCTTCTGGAACAACCCCCGCGTCCAAAAGCTGTTTCTAAAATTGTCAGAACTGAAGCATTCCAGGTACTATCCCTTCAATTAACCTCTCCCTGTCATAATGAACTTACCGTTGCATGCCCCCCGAAAATATGCGGTCATTCGTATGTGGGGCTCAGTGAGGAACGAAAGAAGATGGCAAAAGAAAAGATTCCTTCAACCCCGGCCATTCGCGTTCTGAGAAAAAACGGCGTCGATTTCACGCCCCGTCCCTACAGATATGAAGACAGGGGGGGCACAAAGGTAGCCGCCAGAGAGTTGAAATGCGACGAACACCAGACGGTCAAAACGCTTGTTATGGAAGATGAGAACAAAAATCCCTTTATCCTGCTCATGCACGGAGATATGCATGCATCAACAAAGGAGCTGGCCAGAGCAATCGGGGTGAAATCAGTAATTCCCTGCGATCCCAAGACGGCACAAAAACACACTGGATACATGGTGGGCGGGACTTCCCCCTTTGGAATAAAGAGGGATATGCCGGTATATATGGAGGAAAGTATCGCGGATCTGGCAAGTATATTCATAAACGCCGGACGCAGGGGTCTTCTCGTCGAAATGCGACCGGTGGAACTTGTAAGAATCCTTGACCTCAAACCGGTTAAAGTGGGAATATGAGAGTCGGTTTCAGGCCGGAGAAGGGTCTCAGATAATAAACGGCGTTGACAAAATTTTACTTACATACTATTGGTAGTTCGTAGCAGCACTGACGCGTAAGGGCAAAAAGATATGGAACAATTTTTCAATCTCTACAACCAGGGTTTCATAAGAACCGCCGTATGCGTACCGGAAGTACGTGTGGCAGACCCCTCTTTTAACGCTGCGCGCACCATCGAACTCGCCCGGAAGGCCGCTGAGAATGACGCCATTTTTTCGCTGTTCCCTGAGCTAGGCATATCGGCCTACTCCAACGAAGACCTCTTCCATCAGGATGCCCTTCTGGAAGGCACCCTCGCGGCAGTGGAAATCATTCTTGACGCCACAAAAAACCTCAACATGATCATGGCCATCGGCGCGCCTCTGCGGGTTGATTCACTACTGTTCAATTGCGGGCTGATACTCTACAAGGGGAAAATACTAGGGGCTGCGGTAAAATCCTATCTCCCTAACTATCGGGAATTCTACGAGGGGCGCCAGTTCAGTCCCGCCGAAGAAGCCATATCAGAAACGGTCAATATATGCGGCCAGCGCGACATTCCCTTCGGCCCCGACCTGATTTTTGAAGTGGATAATATAAAACACTTCAAGCTGTTTATTGAGATATGCGAGGATGTATGGGTCTCCATACCTCCGTCAAGTTTCGCGGCGCTCGCGGGAGCCACAGTTATCGGCAATCTTTCTGCCTCCAATATCACCGTGGGAAAGGCCGAATACAGAAGCAGCCTCGTCATGAACCAGTCGGCCCGCTCACTGGCCGCCTATCTGTACGCGGCATCGGGCCCGGGCGAATCCACCACCGACCTGGCATGGGACGGTCACGCCATGATATGTGAAAATGGAAACCTTCTTGCCGAATCGGAGCGATTTTCGCAGAAAGCACAGATAATCTATGCCGATATCGATCTGGATCGTCTCGTTCAGGACAGGATGCGGATGACCAGTTTCGGGCAGAACGCGCGAACACACAAAGACATCGTCTCCCGCTTCCGCACTGTGCCTTTCCATATCGATATTCCAAAAAAAAAACTGTATCTGAATAGAGAATACCCCCGATATCCCTACATCCCGGCAGACCAGGCCAAGAGAGACCAGAGGTGCTATGAGGCCTACAACATACAGGTGGGCGGCCTCGCGAAGAGATTGCGGTCATCGGGGCTTGAAAATCTCGTGATCGGCGTATCCGGAGGGCTCGATTCGACACACGCCCTGATAGTAGCCGCGCGCACCATGGATTTTCTGGATCTTCCCCGGACAAACATCAAGGCCTACACAATGCCCGGGTTCGCCACGTCGGACAAGACCTATACCAGTGCCACCACCCTGATGAAATCCCTGGGTGTGGAGGGGGGCGAGATCGATATCAGGCCAAGCTGCCTGCAGATGTTCAAAGATATCGGGCATCCCTTCGCGCAGGAAGAGAAGATCTACGATATAACATTTGAAAACGTACAGGCCGGAGAACGCACGTCCCATCTGTTCCGTATCGCCAATCTGAGAGGGGGGCTCGTTGTCGGAACGGGAGATCTGAGCGAACTGGCCCTGGGCTGGTGCACATACGGGGTGGGCGATCACATGTCTCATTACAACGTCAACGCGAGCGTACCCAAAACGCTTATACAATATTTGATTCGCTGGGTAGCTCAATCGGGACAGTTCGGAGGGAAAACCTCGGAAACTCTCATCGACATTCTTGAGACTGAGATAAGTCCTGAACTTATTCCCGGCCAGAATGGAGACCAGCCCGCGCAGGTAACGGAAAAGACTATAGGGCCTTACGAGCTTCAGGATTTTAACAACTTTTACACCACACGATTCGGATATTTGCCCTCAAAAATCGCCTTCATGTCATACTGCGCGTGGAGAGACAGAGAAAAGGGCCTATGGCCGGATGTCCCGGAACACAAAAAAACGCAATATACGATCGGAGAGATCAAGCACTGGCTACAGGTTTATCTCTACCGCTTTTTCAAGACCAGCCAGTTCAAACGATCCTGCGTGCCCAACAGCCCGAAGGTCGGATCGGGAGGATCTCTCTCACCAAGGGGGGATTACAGGGCGCCCAGTGACAGTGAGGCCATCGTCTGGCTTGAAAACGCTGAAAAAATACCAGATAAGGATAGTTAATCGAAGATGACAGAAAGAGCTTACAACGATTTTGACGCCACAG
>CAZSYH010000106.1:0-4682 GCA_964610735.1 uncultured Syntrophaceae bacterium
AATCCTCCTCCGGGCCAAACTGGGTTGGGTTGACGTATATACTGATAACCAGACAATCTCCCAGTTTTTTACCTTCCTCCATCAGGCTTAAATGGCCATCGTGCAAATAACCCATAGTGGGGACAAAAGCGATTTTCTTTCCGTTTCTCCTCAGGGATTCAGAAAATTCCTGCATTTCTTTTACTGATTCAATAATCTTCATAGTTTTTAAACCCCACAAAAAAAGCCCCACCGTCTGGGACGGGGAGGCTTAAATTCAATATCACAACAAGCTAATATTTTCGATACCTTCCGTCTCAGTCCGAAACCGGATCCAAGCGATTTATGCCTAACTATCAAAAGAGATTCTGCTTGTCAAGAGAATTATACCGAAAGATGCAACATAATCGTTTAAAAAATGTCCGGAGGCAGATCCCCCAAAATATGATTCTCACTCAGAATCATATTTCCAAGGCTTTTGCTGAAAGGAGTGCATTGCTCAGTTTGCCAAATTCTTCAACCGTTAGCGTTTCACCCCTTCTGTTGCCGTCTATGCCTGAAAGTTCAAGGATATCGGTTATATCCTCTTTAGAAGCTTTCAATAAATCTGAGCCTTTCAGGTTATTCAGGAGCGTCTTTCTTCGCATGGAAAAAGCGGTTTTTGCCACCTTAGAGAAGAAATCCGGATTCTTTATGTTAAAGAGCGGAGCCTCTCGAACAGTTAACTTCAGCACAGAGGAGTCCACATTAGGTTTTGGATAAAAGCAACTACCCGGTACTGTAAGTTCCAGCGAGGGTTTTGCATACATCGAGACAATTACCGAAAGGATACCATACTCCTTTGTTCCTGGAGTTGCGATGATCCTTTCAGCCACCTCTTTTTGAAACATCAGAACCATCGATGAGATATAATCTCTGAATTGAATGAGGCGGAATAATATCTGTGATGAAATATTGTAGGGTATATTGCCGATGACTTTCAATGTTTCTGAAGGGCTTTCAGGAGATGCTGAAGAAAAATCGTATTTGAGGACATCTGTCTGAACTATTTCCACATTAGAGTGATTTTTCAGCTCTTCCCGCAGAATATCCACCATATATTTATCGATTTCAAGGGCGATAACCCGCTTTGCCTCCTGTGCGATCATAGCGGTCATTATTCCCAGCCCGGAACCTATTTCAACAACAATATCGCCGCTTTTTATATCGGAGATCATGACGATCTTTTTTGTAATATTGTTATCGATGAGAAATGACTGTCCTAATCTCTTGAGAGGGCGAATCCCATACTTTTTGAGAATATTTCTGGGGGTTGTCATGAGATATGATCTGCCTTCAGTTCCCGTACTTTTTTCTGACTGCCAACACGGCTCTGTGGGTTATAAAATAGGCGGGGATGGCAAAAAAAGGTGCGAGGATGATACCGCCTATTAACAAGGGGCAAGCGGCATTGCACCCCATGCTGATAATGTTATATACGGCAAAGTCGTTTAAAGTGAACTGGTATTGATTAGCATCCACAAAAAGCTTTCCGAGGTGGTACTCTACAGTATAGAAAAAAGGTATTGTAAAAGGATTTGATACGATCGCTGAACCGAGTATGCCGGCCGTAATATTTTTCCTTAACAGAAGACTAAAAACAATAATCATAAGAGTGTGAAACGGGATCGTCGGGGTCACTCCTATAAAAACACCGATCGCCATGCCGGCGGCGATTTCTCTTGGATGTCCTTTCAGGCTGATAAATTGTGTGTAAAAATCCTTTACTCTTTTCTTCGGATTCATTGCTGCTCTCAAGAGGTTCTTTCAGTTACCCTTCTGATGGCCATCTGGAGATGGCATTCATGTCAAGGGAATCCCTTTTCCCCATGTTCAGGAGATTATCGCCAACGACGGCAATCATTGCCGCATTATCGGTGCACAAAATTGGCGGTGGAATAAATATCTCGATATCTTCTGCCGTTGCTTCTTCGTAAAATCTCTCCCGTAGCCGGCTATTTGCTGCAACACCTCCGACAACTACGACACGGGACACTGAACGGGACTGTGCGGCTTTCAGAGTTTTTTCAACGAGCACATCAACGATCGCCTCCTGATAACTGGCGACGATGTCGGGTATATCATCTTCAGTTATGGGGTTTTTTCTTTTCCTGATGTAGTTTAAAAGTGATGTTTTCACTCCACTGAAACTAAAATCCGGGCTGTTTTTAATTGCCCTTGGAAATTTAATAAATTCAGCATTTCCACCGCGGGAGAGCCCATCGATTGCTACTCCGCCGGGATACCCTATATTCAAGAGCTTAGCAGCTTTATCAAGGGCCTCTCCGGCGGCGTCATCTTTTGTTTGTCCCAGCGTAGTAAAACTTTGGGAATCTTTTACATAGTAGATATTGGTGTGACCGCCGGATACAACGAGTGCGACAAATGGAAAGTCCGGTTTCCTATCGTTCAAAAATATCGATGCAATGTGACCTTCCAGGTGATTCACACCGACGAAGGGGAGGTTCTTTACGAAGGCTATTGACTTGGCCACCGAGACGCCGACGAGAAGGGATCCGACCAGACCCGGTCCTTTGGTGACCGCTATACCTTCGATTTTATCTAAAGATACATCGGCGTCATCCAGGGCCTGCAGAATAACCGGGATAATGACTTCCATATGCTTTCGAGATGCAATTTCCGGTACTATGCCGCCGTATTTGCTGTGTATATCTATCTGTGAGGCAATGACACTGGACAAAAGAAAACTGCCGTCACGAACAACGGCAGCTGCTGTTTCGTCACAGGAAGATTCTATTCCCAAAACCAACATTATTTTTCCTCAACACGCTTTTTTTCTTCACAAAAGATGGAAAAGAATATATAGCAAACACAACTGTTTGTAAACAGAGAATTACTGCTTACGGTTCTGACAGGTAGAAAAAGCAAAGAATGTAGTACAGGGCCTTAACCCTGTTTAAATGGAAAGGACAGAAAATGGAAATAGAAACTGACTTTCTGGTTATAGGCAGCGGCATTGCGGGACTTAGCTTTGCGATTAAGATGGCTGATCTCGGAACGGTTGCTATTGTTACCAAGAAAGAGAAAATAGAATCCAACACAAATTTAGCCCAAGGTGGGATAGCTGCTGTTGTTGATAATACAGACAAATTTGAAAGTCATATAAATGATACCCTCGCTTGCGGGGCAGGTCTTACCAAGGAAGATGTGGCAAAATTTGTAGTGACGAGTGCCCCTGACAGGATTGAAGAGTTGGTCAAATGGGGGGTAAAATTTACAAAAGCAAAGAAAGGCAGTTCCACTGTCTATGATCTCGGACGGGAGGGCGGACATTCCAGGAGAAGAATTTTGCACGCAAAGGACATTACCGGTCAGGAGGTAGAGAGGGCTCTTGTTGAAAAAGCGAGTCTCCATAAGAACATAAAAATTTATGAAGATTTTTTTGCAATTGACCTAATCACGAAATCGAAAGTACTGGGCGGTAAAAAGGATAAGAGAGATCAATGCCTCGGAGCTTACGTATTCGACGTAAATGGCAATGATGTTCATACGTTCAGGGCAAAATATACACTTCTTGCTACCGGAGGCGCAGGTAGGGTATATCTGCATACCACAAATCCTGATATTTCAACGGGCGACGGTATAGCGATGGCTTATCGGGCCGGAGTGAAAATTGCTAATATGGAATTTATCCAGTTCCATCCTACCAGTCTCTATCACCCGGAAGCCAAATCATTTCTCATCAGTGAGGCTGTGAGGGGAGAGGGCGCCGTTCTAAAGCTAATGGATGGGTCGACGTTTATGGAAAAATATCACCCGATGAAGAGTCTTGCTCCGAGGGATGTAGTTGCCAAAGCCATTGATACGGAGCTTAAAAAATCAGGTGATGAATATGTTCTCTTGGACATTACACATAAGGATAAGGATTTTCTCATCAAGAGATTTCCCAACATATACAATGAATGCCTCAATTTTGGGACAGATATTTCGAGGGATCCAATTCCGGTTGTTCCTGCTGCGCATTACCTCTGCGGCGGGGTAGTAGTGAATAAATTCGGGGAAACTAATCTTGACAGACTGTTTGCATGTGGTGAGGTTGCCTGTACAGGTCTTCATGGCGCGAATCGTTTGGCGAGCAATTCCCTTTTAGAAGGAGTGGTATTTGCGCACAGTTCGTTTATGAAAATAACAGAGCTGTTCCCGGGAATAAAGAACGACGCCATTTCTGTGCCTCCCTGGGACACGAGAGGCGCAACGGAGAGTGATGAATCGATAGTCGTATCGCATAATTGGGATGAGGTACGGAGATTCATGTGGGATTACGTGGGGATCGTAAGATCGAATAAAAGACTGGAACGGGCAAAACGGAGATTAGATCTCCTTAAACGGGAAATTAATGAATATTACTGGAACTTTATTATAAGCACAGAGTTGCTGGAACTCAGGAATATTGCAACGGTGGCAAAACTTATTATAACGTGTGCGATATTTAGGAAGGAAAGCAGGGGTTTGCACTATAACATTGACTATCCGGAAAGAGATGACAAAAACTTCCTAAAGGATACTATAGTAAGAAAAATTTCAAAGAAAGGCGATCCGACTCATATTTGAGGTTTATGAGATTTTCTATTCTGATAGAAACGGAGGGAAGTTTTTTGTCTTGACTGTTTTCAGGTCGGGAAGGACCCAGAAAGCGGATGAAT
>CAZSYH010000107.1:0-4636 GCA_964610735.1 uncultured Syntrophaceae bacterium
ATGGCAGATGAAAATCTGTGGGAAAACCTCCACATTTCATCCCGGATTCAATGATCTGACCCGATCAATTTACGTTAAGAGTTGTATTTGAAGTCTTGGGTAACCATCCCCACCCTTGGCCTTTGTATGGATAGGTGTTGCGAAACAACGTGAAGCAACACTTATCCATGTTTTTGCGGAGACAGGTGTCGTGTAGGTGTCTCGGAGGGTGCTTTTCCCTTCGGGCACGGAACGACGCTTATCTCCGTGTCTGTTTCTGCGTCCGGGGTGGTGGTTTTTTTGGGGAGCCCCCAAGGGGCGGATGGGCGGATGGTTTAATGTGCGCATGTTTCTCGCGGGCATTGAACGATACGACGGGTGGCGGGGGGTTATTTTTCACAGGTTTTGCGCTCAGCCTTACCATCCCTGTCAAGGACTGCGGCTATCTTCGTGACTTTACATCATAGAGAAATTCATTGCCCGGATCGTATGGGACATTCATTTGTTGAAAATTATAACGAAATGAGGTAAGAGGAGCCGCCTTTGTAGTGACCTGTTATTATTAAAGGTGATTTAAAAATGACTGATACAAGGTAGACTCTCGAGAGATACCGGAGAAAGGAACATAATAACTATATGTCGACATCTGTAATGACGTTATTTCCATTCATGCTCAATGGTATGGAAGCCATGAAAATTCCCATAGAGATTGCGGCAGACATGGCCCTCAAGGACTTTCATGCGGCATTCGCCGGTGCGGATATGATGAAAAATCTTCACGATACCCATGTAAAGATGTCCAGACATTTTCTGCCCCTCATGGACCCTGTTATCGAAAAGGAGACATCGGAAAGTCTTCTTGATATCTACCAGGAAGGAAGTGATGCCCTTTTTAGTATTTACAGGGAAAATCTATTAAGACCACTGGCGCGATTCTATGAGGAACGAGCCGGTGAACTCGAGTTTCTCAAACTTTTTACCGATGAACTCCCGCCCCAGGATTGGACCGTAGAATACGACCAGTCAAAAATCCTTCTTGACCTGCCGAGTTTTCGTCTCATTGAGATATCGGCGGATATAAGACATGCAATAGAAAACTATACGGTGATTTTTGCACCCCGGGCCGGTCATCACTCTAACATTGCCGAGCGTGTGGCACTCTTTTTAAGAGGTCAGGGCCTCACTCGTATGGCCATCGTGGAGCAAAAGTGTGCAGAGGACATACCGCTCTATGTCGACGGCAAAAGACATCATGAAAACTTCGAAGGGCAGATCAGACAATATACTGAAATTCTTGAGCATCTTAAGGGAAAAACGGGGTTTCCGCCCCATCTCGTTGCAATATGTCAGCCCGGTCCCCTTCTTATGATGACCCTCATTCTGAGACCCGATCTGGGTAAAACCTTCGGTTCTGCCGGCGCGCCCATGGATACGGAGGCGGAACAGGGGTTTCTCACCGATTTTGCCCGTTCAATGGGTGAGAACTATATTGAGAGGCTGATCGCCCTCTTCGGGCAGACCGTATGTGATGATCGACCGGGAAGGGGAAGAGAGATCTTTGACGGCCGTTTTCATGTGCTCGGCTTTTATCTCCTCTCCATGGATCAGCACGTAAAAAATTTCAAGCACCTTCTCGATGATCTCAAAAGCGGCAACAGTGAATCCGCCGAGAAGCAGAAGGCCTTTTATGAATGGTACAATTATGTCCAGTCCTTTCCCCGAAGTTTTATCGAAGATACCTATAAAAAGATCTTTGTGGGAAATGAGTTGATACGGGGTGATCTTGTTATCGACGGAAAGACTGTTGGAATCAAAGACTATCCCGGATCGGTTCCCCTCTGGGCTCTCGGCGGCAGTAACGACAATATTGCCCCCCCTCTGCAGGCTACGGGACATATGAAGCTTATTGAGGCGGTACCCGACGAAGACAAACTCACACTCATCTGTAATGGGGGCCACATGGCCCTTTTCCGCTCTCAGAATGTGCTCAATGAATATTACACAAAAATAGCCCGGTTCATCCTTGATCGAAGTGACCTTGAGGTGTTGTCGATGTGACGTGGAGATGAGGGAGGGTATTCGAAATTGGTTTCTATTCCGAATCGTCTCCATCTTTCCGGTTCTTGTCAGAAGATGAAAAAGGCGTGAAGGGGTGCCGGAAGGGTGAGAGATTCTCCATCGCCTCCTTTGCTTTCTTTGAGAGTTCATCGCTCGGATCGAGCCACTTTCTGAACTGTACGTCCATTTCGTTTTTGTATATCAAATAGTTGTCGACTGTCTTCATGAGATACTTTTCAAAAAATTCTTTGAGAATATTGTCTCCGTATTGTATAATCACGCGAAGTAACGGTACGGGTAGAAGAATATTCTTTGCCTTTGCCTCATCCACGATGATCTGTGGAAGAATGAAGGCGGTGACATCCTCCCCCGTCTTCGCATCAACTGCCTTGACCACAGTTCCCGCCCGTATCATGCCCTCTACCTGATTCAATGTAACGTACTCGCTGTTACCGGTATCGTAAAGACGCCTGTTTGCATATTTCTTGATAAAATATCGTAATAGAGTTACTGGTTTCATTGATTTTGAATTTATGCGGTCGTAGACAGAATACCACGGGTTTACCCGTGAATGAATGAGCATTTCCAACCATTCACGAGAGTGTGCGTCCGTGAAGTGTGAATGGTTGGTCGGCACAGGACACCGAAGCCGAAAGGACACCGGGCATGCCAAAGGCGTTTTTGTTGTCTCCACCTACAACAGTTCAGCGTTGGATTTATTCAGGAATTGAGGATTACGTATGGAAAGAGAGTAACGTTGCGGATCACGCGCGGCGGTTAGCCGTCGCGTAGATTCGTCTTGTTGGGCTACTTTCTGTTCTCATTTCATCCGCCAAGTGTCGTCCTTTTCCAGCACCGATTTTGCCCCGTCACCTTTGAGCCAGTCTCTTGCAGAGGCATAGTTGAGCAGATACGAATCCCAGAACGCCGTGGAGAACGCTAGAATTACGCGGTGGTGATTGGGATTGCGAGGCTTTGTGTCACCAGGCAGAGCGCGCTCCGTAAAGGCGGAGTGCTCAGCTTGATTGAGAACCAGTTCGTACTTGTCGCCGGCCGGCAAGGCGGGGAACACAGCAAGGCGGGAGTTCATATCGGCATGGCCTATCGCGGAGGTATCTTGTGTCCCAGTCATGAGCAGCCACGGAAGCGAGACATTTCCGAATGCTTCCAGAGGACTTCCTCGATCCGGGCTGCTGGGGCTCATGACTATCGCGGCGTCAATCCGTGGATCGGTCAACAGATCTCTGCCGCGCGCGAATGCCTGTCCGCTCACCGCCTGCGTGGTTACGGCGCCAAAGGAGTGCCCTGACATGCCGACTTTCTCAAGATTCAACCTCCCTGCAATTGCATGCCCGTCTTTCTTGTTCCATTGGTCGAGTTGATCCAGTACGGCGGGAATGTCCTTCACTCGCAACAGGAAATTGTGTCCATTGGCCACCTTCTTCATGGCCGCCATCCACTGTGCCGGTGGGGCGTCCTTCCATACGGAGATATCGCTGCCGGGATGCTGGAGAAACACCGCCACGTATCCCCTGGCAGACCAGTGCTTCCCAAGATATGCACTGCCCTCGCGGGAACCGCCCAATCCATGACTAAATAGTATGACAGGAGAAGGGGATTTCTCTCGCGGAAGATAGACTCGGATGGGAATGTCACGCTGGCGTGCATTGTCGTGAACATCGAAATTCAAGATTTCAGGTGCGATCTGGGACGTAGTGGTGAGGGGATCATAAGCTGGTCTTCCCTCGGCGGCAGCTATTGCAAAACACATAGAGCCGAACGACACGATGCTTACGATCATTTGTATGGTGATTCTCATTGTTACGACTCACCGTCTGCTCAACAATGATTATATAGTTTCTGCATAAGACACCTCCCAAATGTATACAAAACTAAGTGAAGGCATTGGAGTCTATTGATAATTGCGCTATTCGCTCTGAAAGCCACATCTCTTATTAAAGCCTGTCAATCATTTGTTTCAGGAAGAAAGACTTTTTTGATAAGTACACTCAAATCGGATGAACCTGAATTTTGAAAAGGAATCCTTTCAGGGCATCGACGAATAGATTTCCCGATGTTTTTCCACCCGTCTCACGTCTCGCAGGTTTGTTGCCGGGTTTCTTTTTTCCCGGGAGTAGTGTCTTTGTTCCGTCTGCCGCGCGGGTTCATCGGATCTGACCGCATGGAGAGCGCGATGCGGTTTCGTTTTATATCAATATCCATCACCGTCACCTCGACCCTCTGATTTGCCTTTACGACATCATGGGGATTGCGGACAAACTTGTCGGTCAGCGCGCTGACATGCACGAGCCCGTCCTGGTGAACCCCGATATACACAAAGGCGCCTTTTTTTCTAAACCCTTATAAATTTACACAAGATATCTTACACTACCCCACTTATCTTTCCATTTATTAAAAAATACTCTGTTAAAAAATACTCTTGACACACAAATTTTATCTTCATATACTCTCGACACAAAAGAGCAATATCTTATCAATGAAACTTTCTAGGTGCCGAGGGTGTTTTGAAAAAATGGCCAACACTTTTTAATATGAGAGATTGAGTTGAGCTATGCTCTTGCCCTAAGAGAGCGAGGGA
>CAZSYH010000108.1:0-4595 GCA_964610735.1 uncultured Syntrophaceae bacterium
CGGCTACCGGTCTCCCGACCATGTCTGCCGGGTCGGATGAGGGCGTCATATAGGCGGGCTGGCTGAACTCTCTTTCCTGGAGGGAGTGAAGTGAGATCTAAACAGGATAGCAACTGATCAATCCTGCCTTTGGGAGTTTTCAGGAGCGAATTCAAATCAAAGGATATGCACGTAGAAACTTCAGTGGAATATTTTCGGACGCGGGTTCGACTCCCGCCGCCTCCACCAGAACATAGTCCAATACAGTCCAAAGAAGTACAGAACCCGTTAGAAATAGCGGGGTTTTTCTTGTCTTGCGTTTAAAGAGGTTCTATAAGGTTTATCAAAACCCGGTGCTTTTGGGGCTTTTTGAACCACAAAAAGCCCCAAAAGAAAATTGCAAGCCCCCAAAACAGGAGGGAATGCAGTCATGCCAAAGAGAATACCCCCCCCTTCTGAAGTCAAAGTTCGCACCGCCAAACCCCGGAATAATCCATACAAACTTTTTGATGGGGGAGGGCTGTTTCTGCTGGTCACTCCTTCAGGCGGCAAACTGTGGAATTTCAAATACCATTTCGACAACAAAGAAAAGAAGCTTGCCCTGGGGCCATATCCGGAAAATTCTTTCCTCGATGCCAGGCAGCGCAGGGATGAAGCCCGCCGACAGATTGCCCACAATATAGATCCAGGAGCGGTTCGCAAGGCGCAGAAGCAAGCAAAAACGGAAGAAACGGAGACCCTTGAGATCATTGCCCGTAAATGGCATACGAAATTCTCCCAAACATGGACGCCGGGACATGCCACCACAATTATGAGCCGATTGGAGCGCGATCTTTTCCCCTGGATCGGCGCACAGAATTAGAACCATTGCAGGTCAGGTTTTTCGATATGCCGTCGCCACGGGAAGGGCAGAGCGTGACCCTGCGGCCGATCTAAAAGGAGCATTACCGCAACCGAGAGAAAAGCATCATGCTGCCGATAACGGAGCCCAAAGAAGTCGCACCACTCTTGAGGGCATTGGATGGCTACCAGGGACATTTTGTTGTGTTGAGACTTGCCCCGATGTTATTTGTCCGTCCAGGGGAACTGCGGCATGCAGAATGGGACGAGATCGATCTTGAAGAAGCTGTTTGGAACATCCCTCCACATAAGATGAAAATGAAACAGGCGCATATTGTACCCCTATGCCGTCAGGCGGTAGAGACATTGACACAACTGAAGGAATTGACGGGAGCAAACCAATACGTTTTCCCTTCCGCGCGGTCCTTTGCACGGCCGATGAGCAACAATGCCGTCAATGCAGCACTTCGCCGTATGGGGTACGATAAGGAAACCATGGCCGGCCATGGTTTCCGGGCAATGGCACGAACCATCCTTGATAAGGTCTTGCACATCCGCCCTGATTATATCGAGCATCAGCTTGCCCATGCCGTAAGGGATCCCAACGGGTGAGCATACAACCGGACAGCCCACCTTGAAGAATGTCGAAAGATGATGCAGACGTGGGCGGATTATCTTGATGAATTAAAGGCCGGGGCTGTGGTGGTATCGTTTAAGACAGCAAAGATGTAGCCAGGAGATATTGACAATTACTAGCCAGATCGAAGAAGGCTTTGATACGATTGTGGAGCCAACCATCTGTGTGACAGCGTTTCTCCTGATCCAGACTGTATTACACTTATAAGGCCTCCTGATGTCAATAGATAAATTTATCCCTCAACGAAATTATTTTCTTCCGTTCCTTCAAATAACGAACCGCCTGGCTATTGGCAGCAGTTCTGACTTTGTTTCAACATGGGTGTGCTGATCGGGCCAGATTATTGAATGGACTAAGCTGCCGTGAAAATGCGTCAGCGTTTTCACGGCAGCTTGAGTGACTGGTCAGCGAGCAGTATCTCTTTCTGGATCTTGTTGCCAAATCGAATAGGTCACCATAATTCCCTTGGGCACATTGAGGACATATACCATGAGAAAAGTCGACGTATTCTTTTAATTGCCGGGGTAATAACGTACGCTCTTACGGCACGCTCCACGTAACCAGACAGTCCTCATCGCCCCCGGCCAGTGAGGTGGCGATTTCCAGAGTGACCTCATGGTCTGCCAGCGCGGAGGCGAAGCCCTGGTCAAACCCCATGAGGGCGATGCAGAGGTCGCGGCCGCACCCATGAAGGTTGAATGGACAGGCGGACCCCTTCACCGTAATGCTGTTGAGCGTCTTCTCGACGGTCTTGCCTCCACCCGCCTCGAAAGCGGGCGCCATCCACGCCTCAATCCGATCAACAAAATTCTTGTCGTCAAGCTTACGCCGGAGAGCCAGCCCTCGTTGGTAACCGTATTCCCTGAGCACGGATTCGAAAACGGGCAGGACTTCATCGCCGTACGATTCATACATGGCCTTCGCCAACGCGCCGATGACGGCCATGGGATTGTCGAGTTTCTTTGTTGCATCACGCATGTATTCGATCTCCAAAATATTTTCCGTCTTCTTTGCCAGAGTAGGCCATTTTTGTCAACCCTTATCCTTTTTGACTTGATAAAAGATTGCATTCTAATAGGGAAGGCCCCTTTATAAAAAATAGGGACAGCTGCAACAATTTTTAGCTAAATACGCCTAATGGTTGTAAGATATGGGGAAATCCCTCCCGCAGAAACCAAGAAAAACAATACAGCTTAATAATCTTTTGTCAAAAAATTTTATGGACACTGTATATTACAATTTGGAATCGCTGAATTTCCAATGAAAGGTCCTTGAGGATTTGTAGATTCTTTCTCCCCATTTACCCCGGCGTCCCGGGTATTGTATACCTTCTGACCTCCTTTTAGAACACAAGGTGAAGGGTGCAAAATCTGACAGAGCGGGTACGTAAATGTCCCGGTATGGCTTTTCTCGTGGTGTTCTTCCTGTACTACACAATCAACATAAGTCAGGAAAAGTAGCTGATTTCAAATGGCAAAAGTTGTCTGATGGACTACACATTTCATTTGACATCTTAATGAGTATCAGATAGATTTCAAGCGGTTAAATAAGACTAATATAAATACAATCTATTTTCTTTCTATTCAGGCATCAACCTTTGTCATTACTGGGAGGCATTGGATGAAAGATCAAGCCCTGACAAATCAAGAACTCCTCAAAGAAATATCAGTCCTAAAGCAGGAAATACAGGAACTGGAACAATCTGAGACAGAACGCAAGTGGGCGCTTGAGGCCTTAACCATAAGTGAAGAAAAATTCCGTAAGGCTTTTTATACCAGTCCGGATTCCGTAAATATCAACCGCCTGGAAGACGGAATGTATATCTCGATCAATCCGGGATTTACCAGGATTTTGGGATATACCGAAGAGGAAATCATCGGGAAAACCTCCATAGAATACAATATCTGGGACAATATCGAGGACAGGCAACGACTGGTAGCCGGATTAAAAAAAGACGGGGAAGTCATTAACCTTGAGGCCTCTTTTAGAATAAAGAGCGGTGATATCGTGCGAGGGTTGATGTCAGCTTCCATAATCGACCTCGATGGTGTTCCCCATATTCTCAGCATTACCCGGGACATTACCGACCGCAAGCGAGCGGAAGAGGCGCTGAGGGAAAGCGAAAAACAATATCGCCTGCTGGCCGATAATGCCAATGACGTCATTTTTGTTCTGGATATGAATCTGAAATACACCTATGTCAGCCCTTCCATAAAAATCCTGAGGGGATACGAACCGGACGAGGTGTTTAAACAACCAGCTTCAGAAACATTGACCCCCTCCTCCTGGGATCTGGCCATGAGGACCGTGGCCGAGGTCTTGGAACTGGAAGAAACCGAGCAGAAAGAGCCCGTCGTATCCCGGACGCTTGAGCTGGAAATGTTCCGGAAAGATGGGACCACCTTATGGACGGAGGTGAAACTTTCCCTGCTCAGGGATGAAAATCAGCAACCGGCGGGCATCCTCGGAGTAACCCGTGACATAACCATCCGCAAACAGGCCGAGGAGGTGCTGCATGGAGAGAAATATTTTGTCGAAAGTATGATTCAGACAGCACAAACTATTGTTCTGGCCCTCGATACAAAAGGGCATATTGTCAAGATAAATCCTTACATGGAAGACGTTTCAGGCTACACGGCTGAGGAGGTTCAGGGGAAAGATTGGTTTTCTACGTTCATACCAGAGCGTTTTCGAAATCGAATTAGAGCAATGTTTCTTGAAGCAATTGATGACATTCAAACACGTGGTAATGTAAATCCAATCGTGACGAAAGACGGTTGTGAGCGCATAATTGAATGGTACGACAAGACTCTCAAGGATGAGAAGGGTAACACGGTAGGCTTGCTTTCTATTGGACAGGACATCACCGCCCGCGAGAAAGCCGAGAAAGAACTTCAACAAACCCTCGAAAGTCTCCAGAAGGCAGTTAGCACTACTATTCAGGTCATGGTATCGGCCGTTGAGGTCAGAGACCCCTATACCGCCGGTCACCAGCTCCGAGTTGCCGATCTTGCTCACGCCATTGCCACCGAGATGGGATTGTCAAAGGACAGGATCGAGAGCATCCGCATGGCCGGTTCCATCCATGACATCGGGAAGCTGTCCATACCCGCGGAAATATTATCCAAGCCGACCAAAC
>CAZSYH010000109.1:0-4560 GCA_964610735.1 uncultured Syntrophaceae bacterium
ATCATAGACGAGGCCGTGGTAGATTTCATCGGAAATAACGGGGATGCCGAGTGAGACGATTTCCTTCATCCGCCCTTCTCCGAGGGTGTTTCCCGTCGGGTTTGAAGGCGAATTGATCAGGATGCCCCTGGTCTTACCGGTGATCTTTCCCCTGATTGCCTCAGTAGTATACTGAAAACCTTCTCCCTCATAGACATTCACGCTTACAGGCATTCCATCGAGGAACGAAATAAAATTGGGGTAGCAGGCGTAATGGGGATTGGAGATAATAACTTCATCACCTTTCTCGAGGAGTGCCGATAAAAGGAGAAACATGGCGGGTGATGTACCGGATGTGATAATGACCTGATCCGGTGAGATGGTGACACCGTATTTAGTAAAATAGTGTTCACATATTGCTTCCCGCAATTCTATAAGCCCGAGGCTGTGAGTATAGTGCGTTTTCCCTTCCCTGATTGCCCTGAAGCATGCTTCGTTGATGCACTCGGGTGTATCAAAATCGGGCTCGCCGACTTCCATATGGATGATATCTTTCCCCTCCCGTTCGAGTTCATGTGCCCGTTCCAGCACATCCATCACGATAAAAGGGGGAATTTCGGATGCTCTTTTCGTAACCATACTGTACTCCCGTCAGGATTGACGAGTCGGGTATTTTTGAATAGTGTACACTACATGGATGAAAAAAACCTGTCAAGCTGCAAAAGATGTCATCAAAAGATAAGGGCTGATAGATTTTTTTCGCCAGAAAAATAGCGGATGCCTTTGATTTTCCTAAATTTTCAGTGGATTTTCCGGTTCTTGACTGGTAAGATATTATCTTCAAAAATTACAAAATATGGAACTTACGTTTAATTGAGGGGTGACGTTGAAGAAAAGGCTGATTTTAGGACTTCTGCTTGGCGCCGTTTTTATTTACCTCTCCCTCAGGGGTATAAATTTTGAGGAAGTAGCCGTAAGTTTCAGGGCTGTTCGCTACGTATACATCATACCGGTTCTTATAATCCTCTTTTTAGTGCAATATCTCCGGTCATATAGATGGGGTGTGATTTTAAGCCCTATAGAAAAGATTGATCAGCTTTCTCTTTTCTCGGTAACATGCGTCGGATTTTTAGCAATAGTGGCAATCCCGGCACGGATAGGCGAGCTGGCACGGCCTTATCTTATAACCCACAAGAGCAATGTAACGATGACGTCTGCACTCGGTTCTGTTTTTCTGGAGCGTGCATTCGACATTCTGACAATTCTCATCATATTTTTCATCGTTGCCTTTCTGACCCCTATACCCCCATGGCTTATGAATTCAAGCATAGTCTTTTTTGTGATAATTCTCGTTATGATCGCCCTCGTGGTACTTCTTCTAATCAACAAAGATGCTTTTCTTAAAATAATGAGGCCAGTTATCAGCAAACTGCCCGAAAAATATTTTCATAAGGCGGAAGATCTGATTGATCACTTTATCAGTGGGTTTAAGATGGTCGGCAATCCGGGACTAATTTTATATGTCGCTTTTCTGTCACTTCTTATATGGGTTGGCATTGCGCTGGCTATCTATATTCTATTCAGCGCCTTTGATTTTCAGCTTTCTCTGCTTGCCGCATTTGGTGTAATGGTTATTATTATAGTTGGTATTTCAATACCAACGGCGCCGGGCTTTGTCGGAAACTTACATTTTTTCTGTATTCTTGGACTCGGCCTTTTCGGAATTTCCAAGGCGGATGCCGTTACCTACGCGGTTCTCTACCATTTTCTGTCGATCGGTATGATCATTGGCCTGGGTCTGATCTTCCTGCCATTTAATACATTTGTCCTGTCAAACCTGAAAAGAGACGGGAGCAGAGCGGCTGATTATCCGTCAAAAGGGGAGAAGTAAATGATTTTCCAGAGCATAGCTGGTCTGGTAGTTTTTTCACTGATTGCCTGGGCTGTTAGTGAAAACCGCAGGAAGGTTCGTCTGAAACCGGTCATAATCGGCATCGGAATCCAGGTGGCGTTGGGAGCGATCCTTTTGAATCTCTCCATTTTCAGGGCAGTTTTTCTCTTTTTAAACAGGCTTGTTTTATCTTTGGGAGAGGCCACAACAGCAGGAACTTCCTTTGTCTTCGGTTATTTGGGAGGAGGGAGGCTTCCCTTTGTTGAGACGTATCCGGGATCAAGCTTTATCCTGGCCTTCAGAGGACTTCCCCTCGTGCTCGTGATGAGCGCCCTCTCTGCGCTTTTATTTTATTGGAAAGTCCTGCCTGTTGTCGTGAAAGCTTTTTCCTGGGCATTACAAAAAACGATGGGCATAGGGGGTGCGGAAGGATTGGGGGTGTCGGCCAACGTTTTTGTGGGGATGGTGGAATCTCCTCTTTTAATTCGTCCCTACCTGAAAGATATGACCCGCAGTGAGCTATTCACTATCATGACCTGCGGCATGGCGACCATAGCAGGTACGGTCATGGTGCTTTACGCAACCATATTGAGTAAAAGCATTCCCGATGTCATGGGCCATATCCTGACGGCTTCCATTATCAGTGTTCCGGCAGCGATTACCATTTCCAAGATTATGGTACCGGAAACAGGCACGCCCACTCCAGGTGAATTAACTTCTCCGGAAGAGGCAATGAGCTCTATGGACGCAATCACCAGGGGGACGGTTCAGGGAGTCCAGCTGCTTATAAATATTATAGCCATGCTGATAGTGCTCGTGGCTCTTGTCTATCTTGTCAATCTTGTATTGGGTCTTCTGCCGAATATCGGGGGAGAACCGATAACCCTTCAAAAAATTTTGGGATATATCATGGCTCCAGTCGTATGGCTGATGGGTATTCCATGGAAGGAGACGCTGACCGCGGGATCGCTGATGGGAACCAAAACGATTCTCAACGAGCTGATAGCTTATATTGATATGAGCAATCTTCCGCAGGGCGCATTGAGTCCCAAGAGTTTGCTGATCATGACATACGCCATGTGCGGTTTTGCAAATCCCGGGAGCCTGGGGATCATGATAGGCGGTATGGGAACGATGATTCCCGAAAGACGGGATGAAATAATTTCTCTGGGATTCCGGTCCATCGTGGCGGGTACACTTGCCACATGCATGACGGGTGCGATTGTAGGGATTATTTTGTAAGATAAGGAAGAGTCGACTACTCAAGCCTGCAATGGCAGGTTGAGAGTTGATAATAATAGAAGGTTTAAAAATGAACAGAGATTCAAGCTCAGCTATTATTAAGGCCTTGGAAAAAAATATTACAGGTCAAGTCTATTCCGACAATGTTTCTAGGGAAAAATATTCATACGATGCAAGTATTTACAGGGTAAATCCGACGGTTATTGTTTGCCCCCGGGATGCCTATGATGTAATTGCCGTCGTGAAAATAGCCAATGAGTATAAAATTCCTATAACCGCACGGACTGCGGGAACGAATCTGGTGGGATCCTGTCTGGGCGAGGGGATCATCCTCGATTTTTCCCGAAATATGAACCGGATAATGAAGTTGGAGGAGAAAGAAGGAAGATTTTTCGTAGATGTGGAGCCGGGAGTGATTTATGACCGATTGAACATCTATCTCAAGGGGAAGGGTCTTTTTCTGCCTCCGGAGCCTTCCAGCAGGGAGATATGCATGATCGGGGGGAATATTGCCCACAAGGCCAGCGGTGCACGGTCGGTAAAGTATGGCTCCATGGATGACTATCTTGAAGCGATGGAGTTTGTAACCGCCGACGGTATCCTGGTAGACACTTCCCACCCGGTGACCATTCCCGAAGAAATAAGGGCAAAGATCGCCGATTTAGGAAACAGGATAAGGAAAGATCGGAAGGTAAAAGAAATATTTAAAGCAAAACAGGGGATTAAGACGGCAAGCGGTTATAATCTAAGTACATTTTTTAAGTACCATGAGTCCGGTAAAATCATTTCTCATCTTCTGGTAGGGAGTGAAGGGACATTAGGGGTTTTTACCCGGCTGAAGCTGGAAGTGAAAAAGATTGTTCAGGGAAAAGCAACCAGTCTTATCTACTTTAAAAAACTCCAGGAAGCAGGAGATGCTGTTTCCCGTATCAAGGAAATGGGGGCGTCCGCAATTGAGTTGATGAATGTCACTTCCCTGGGGTTGGTGAAGGAGCGATATCCCGGCCTTGGAATACCCGGAGGCGAAGCGCATATGCTTCTAATCGAATTTGAGGGGGAAGAGAGGTTTAAGAAGACAGATCAACTAAAAAAAATGATTGAAAAGAAGGGCTATCGCCTATGCCGGAAAATACGTTCGGAGACGGAAAATGAAGAGAAACAGGCCCAACTGTGGGAAGCGAGAAAGTCGCTGGTTCCTATTTTGTCAACCTATAGTAAAGAGCTGAAACCGGCAGCCTTTGTGGAAGATATAGGGGTTGAAGCTTCTAATCTGGCGGATGTTATCGGTGATCTTCAAAAAATTTTCCGAAAGTATGACCTCGTTGTTGGAATATACGGACATGCCGGCGATGGTAATCTCCATCTGAGACCCCTGATTAATCTCGAGGACAGGGAATCGAAAAAGCTGCTTATCAAATTGATGAATGAGGTCTACGAAACGGTATTCA
>CAZSYH010000110.1:0-4498 GCA_964610735.1 uncultured Syntrophaceae bacterium
ATGATGGGAGGTTAAAACCTCCCCTACCCATACAGTAAAAACACAGATTGGTGTTTGATACCTGAGCAGCCGTGCTGCAAGTTACCTTCCATTATAATGCCGACGTGTCGGCATAGCGGAGCTTTTTACGGGAACATCACTGCTCACTGTTCACTTCTCACTTCTCACTGTTCACTATCTTTATCTCCAGCATTCCATTTTTATATGACCATGTCATATCTTCAGCCTTTGCCGGACGTGACAGAAGTATCTCTTTCTGATATTTCCTGTCGTTGCTTTCGGCGCTGATATTCAGGATATCCCCTTTGATTTCGATATTGACATCCTTTTCTTCAATGCCGGGCATTTCCGCGATGATATTTATCCCGGTTTCCTCATCAAAGACATCCACGATGGGTTCGCGCTCCTCCTCGACAACAGGACCCTTGGGAGTTTTCTTGATGTTCCCGAATGACTGCACTGAAGGTCTGCCGTCAGCCATAGTGCGGACCCTTACCCCATAGACACCTTTCA
Source organism: uncultured Syntrophaceae bacterium (assembly GCA_964610735.1). Taxonomy (GTDB): domain Bacteria; phylum Desulfobacterota; class Syntrophia; order Syntrophales; family UBA2210; genus UBA2210. Next base: position 514 of record CAZSYH010000110.1, read on the forward strand.
GGTCTTTAAGTCCCTTGATCTTTTCGAGGCCACTGAATTTGATCTCACCTGTCCTGGAAAGTTCCTCACCCTTTTCCGCTAACTTTGTGGCAGTATCTATCAGATTAGTAAGACCCTTAAAAAGACCACCAAGACCGAAATCAATGTCTGTGCCCTCAGATTTCTTTTCCTGATCTTTTTTCTTTTTATCGTCCGTCATCTTTCACGCCTCCACATCCCTTATTGGGACCACTCATTAAACATCGGTCGTCCATTTTGTATTGTCCGTTGCAACAAACAACTGGCAACCGACCACTGGCCCCTGATCACTGACCACTGATAGTCACCATTTCACCACAATATTAACGAAGTTATAGGGCGGCGCCGGGCCGACATATTTGAACGTCGCCCGTCCCTCATACTCTTTGACCAGATCCTCAACCAGAAAATCAAACTCTTTTTCCCGTGTCCTGTCTATCAGGAAAGCGGCATTTAAAAACATGCTATCTCCGAACAGATCGTTTGTACGCACATCAATAGCCGGCCGTTTGAATATGTTCAGGATTTTCCGAGTTTCACCGTCCTTTTTTTCATCGAGGACTTTCTTTACGGCTCTGCCGAGAGACACTTTAGCCGCACTACCGGTTTTGCCTGATTTACCCTCAGCATTCTTTTTGAGCTTTTTGATCTCCTGATTAGCCTCTGCTATTTCATTGAAGATCCGGTTCATGTCTTTCCAGATTCCTCGCAGCCCCAGTTCAACTTTGTTATCCATATCTCTCAGCAGGCCCTTAAACTCCGCATATCGCCTTCTAAGGAGTGTGCGTATTTCTTCCGCGCTTGCGGCAATGGTGCAGAACCGCACAGGCAGGACCGTATAATCTTTCATGACCTCCTCGATAATCTTTTCATGGGCGATCATGTTTTCCCGGTTGATAACATACTTTGTCATGGGAGAGCTGCTGATGACGGCGCTGATATCATTATAGCCTATGGTTGAAACGATATCTCCGCGCCCGCCGATGCCGATGGGGCCGAAATTTCGCCCCTCATTGCTCTCAACTATGCAGTAAACGTATTTTCCTTCCCTGGCCATCTATCAGACCTCCGTTTCTTCACGCACTAATAATCGATTTTCATCATATTCATAGGTTTTGGAGGCATTTGTTTTTTTTCATGCTTTCCCGTATACACAATAGCATCTTTATCTTTGCTTTCTGCTACAATAGATTTCAATATTTCAATCTCACCATCAATAACAGAGATGTCTTTTTCTATCTGCGATACTCTCCTGTTCAGATTTGCTCTTTCCTGTTCCAGACGTACCTTGTTTTTCTCCAGGATAAACATGTCTAAAAATTCGGCTCTTTTTAACCTGGGCCTGGATCTTAGTTTGGCACTGACCGCAGTATTAATATCCGAAACCGAACGTGGTTTTTTCCCCATCGATATCTCCACCTTTCCTGATTCCGTGAATGTAAAATTCGCCTGTCTTTACCGCATATTGGCCGGCTATCTGGCACCTTTTCTCTTGTGAATAACAATATATTCGGCACGATTCTGACCGGATACCTTGATCTCAACCAATTGCCCCTCTTTTAGATCGATTTCTCTTCGGATGTTTTCGGGAATGGAAATCCTGCCATCCTTTTCCACTTTTGCAAAAGCTCGCATTAGCGCCATTCTGTCACCCCCTTCTCTGGATTGGTGATTTATACCCCGATGAAATATGAAAGAAAAAGCATTCCACCGGGTAAACCTTTGTCCACTGACCACTAATCACTATTGACTAACAGTGCTTATCGATCAATTCGGCAATAACCTCTCTGACCCTGTCCTGATTGGTCCTGCTGCCGATGCGGCTTGTCTCCGATGCCAGGATGTCCATGCATGTCTGTCTGAATATTTCATCATTCTTGTCGACCGATGCCTTGCGGACATTAAGGGTCTTTGCGATCATCAGACACCCCCTTATGGTGGGGGCAAATTCACAGGAATCCGATTCCCTCAGGCCCCTGACGATCTTGACGATTCTGGAGGCATCTCTTTTGGCAAGACCCGATTTTGCTACTGTTATATTCACTTCGGTCTTTTCGTCAAAATGATCCAGGTCGAGGGTAATCATCCGATCTCGCAGGGCATCCTGGCTGCGGTGCACACCGGCGTATTCCTCGGGGTTGCTTGTAAAGATGGCAGTAAAGTCGGGGTCAACCCGCAGGTAGTTACCATCCCCCTCACGGGCCGCAGGCAGGTCGAGCATTTTTTCCTGGAGGACGGATAGAAGCACATTATTAGCCTCGGGCCGGGAACGGGTAAATTCATCGTATATGAGGGTAAAACCATACTTGCAGGCCACTGTCAGGCGATTGTCCACCCATTTTTTCCTCATATCCTCCTCGGTCTTGAGAACCGTGTGAATGAAGTTATCCACCACCTTGCGGATTCGATAGCCATACTCGCCGCCTACCAGGTCCGAAGTAGAGAATTCCTCATCCCCGTGAATAATAACTACCGGCCGACCAATTTTGCTCGCCACATGCATAGCCATGGTGGTCTTGCCCGTTCCGGAAATCCCCCGAAGATGAAGGGGGAAACCTGCCGCTATATAGGCCAGGGCCCTCTCCGTAATATCCTTAATATACGGGGTTTCCACGAAGTTGGGCATGGGATGTGGCTCCAGCACAGTTGTTATTTCATCTATCGACATATAATCCTCCTTTAAAATTGATTGCTGTAAGCAGTGATCAGTGGACAGTGAGAGGGCAGTTTTTAATGGACCATCGACCTATTGTCATGTCAACGATACTCTGTCATTTCGAAGGAGTTCTCACGACTGAGAAATCTTAGATTTCTCCCTGCGGTCGAAATGACATTTCTTGATTGACACGACACTATGACATATTTTCCCCTCTGCCCACTACCCACTGCATTCTGCCTGCCACACACCACATTCCGCCGACTTCCAAGTAACTTGTCATTCCCGACCCCGATCGGGAATCCAGTTTTTTGCTCATTTTCCTCTGGATTCCCGCCTTCGCTGGAATGACCCCGACAAGTCGGGGTTACTTTCCATTATAATGCCCCGACGTGTCGGCATAGCGGAGCTTTTTAGTAAGAACTCCACTGCCGCCGCATTTCAGGCATGGAAGATAGTAACCTTTTACAACACCTTTCCCATTACACTTGGGACACGTTTCAACCGGTTCCTTTATCCCCACCATACCCTTCCCGCCGCAAACAACACAGGTCAGGCGCTGGTCGCGGTGGACTCCGGTACCGCCGCAGTATACACACTCAATGGCAGGTTCCGATATACTCACTTCCTCCCGGCCACCACAGACCTGACAGACGGAGAGTTTGGACAGGAGCTCAAACGGATCGACTCCTGTTCCTTTACAGAAGGAACACTTCAGGGTAATCTTTCCTTCTTTCTCCTTAATAATTTCGACACCCATTATATTCCCCCCCCTTTTGAGCTAATCCATACAAGTAAGACTCATAAGCAGTTTCTCACCCTCAGATTTTATTCGGGCAGAAAATATAGTGTGTCTTCTTTCCTTATTTCGCCATCATCCTGAAGTTCCCGCATAACGGGTATCAGAGTTCGCCAGTTTTCAACGCCGAGCATGTCCGCAATCCTGGTCATTTTCAGCCCTTCAGGGTTGTCATCAAGGAGATCAAGGATTCTCCCACCCAGGTCTTCTTCATCTGCAGCAACTTTTTCTATCGCTTCTTCCTCCTCAACTTCCGCGGCGGCTTCTTCGACTTCCTCCGCCTCTTTAACAGGCTCCTCAATGATTTCCTCGACGGTCTTCACCTCTACCTTTGCTTCTACCTCAACCGGCCCGGCAACAACCGCGCGCCCTCTCGCCGCCTGCATGGCGGATAAAAGCCCTTTCCAGGCTTCGGCCGTTTCCCTTGTCTCGCCTTGGTCTCTTTTCTTGCGTTCATCCTCTTCCGCATCCAGTTCTGATTTGAACCTGGCCAGCTCGGCACGCAATGCTTG
>CAZSYH010000111.1:0-4459 GCA_964610735.1 uncultured Syntrophaceae bacterium
TCAATGCCCATCAACCGCATTAATCGGCGAATCCGCTTAGGGTTGATCTGGTGACCCTGCCGTCTAAGCCAGGCGGTCATCTTTGGGACCCCGTAAAAGGGCGTACGGGTATACTGCTCATCAAGCAGGTTCATCAGCATGACGTTGTAGCTGTCAGAACGGTAATAGTAAGATGACCGGGCTAAATCCAGCAGATCACACTGCCGGTATACGGGGATCATGGAATTTTCAGTCTCTATCAACATTCTTTTCTCTTCAACGGAGTATCTGTGATTTTTTTTTAAGCCAGTCAAGTTCTACCTTGAGCTGGCCAATTTGCTGGTATAGTTCCGATCGGAGTTCCTCATCATCTTTCTCTTGTTTTCTCCGACGATCTGAAAACAGCCGCGGGAGTTCTTCAAGAAGCTGCTTTCTCCACTGTCGGATCTGATTGGCATGAACCCCAAATTCGCTGGATAGCTGGGCTATGGTTCTCTCTCCTTTCGCAGCTTCCAGTGCCACTTTTGCTTTGAATGTTGCATCGTGTCGCTTCCGCAGCTTGTGCATTTTGCCTTGCCTCCTCAACGTTTTTGCAGGCTATCATGCACCTTATTGCACTGTCCAGTTTATGGGGATAGTTATGCCTGGGCAAGTTCCGCATGCATCTGGAAAAATATCTTTACAAAAAGGATGTCACACCGGAGGATGTAACTAACGAAGCGCCTACCGATGAAGAATGGGTTCAGGTTTATCGGGGCCTCGGTATAGTGACTACGCCTGTTGGCTGGGACGCTGAGACAGCCATGGCTCCTGGAGACCCAATTTACGAGTCTAACTCCAACGACTACATTGACAGCTTGAGGGACAGGTTCCCTGACGTGGTGATAACCGGTTGGGGTTCCGTTGACCCATGGAAAGGATGGAAGGCGCAGGAGGAAGCGATAAGATATATCAAAGAGCTCAAATTGGTGAGGTTCAAGTTCCAGCAAGTGGGACAGGCATTTTCAGTAGCGGATAAACGGTTCTACGCCCTCTGGGATATGTGCCAGGAGATGGGAATCCCCATCCAGCTCCACAGGGGTTTTACCGAACTGGGAAGTGGCTCCCATCAAGATTGCCGCCTGTACGGCATTGGGGATAAGCAAGATGAATTTCCTTGCCAGACCGGTTACTCCCAACAGAATGCAGAAAACTCCGAAGGTCATCTCGAAGGCGATCAGCGCTTGCATACGCTCCACTTCTGCATCAAATGTTATGCAGTAGGCTATTAGGCCATAAGGAGCTGTATGGCCGGCGTAACCCATCCGGGAACCACCGGGTCACCGAATGTAACATGTGCAAGGGACAGTGTTCCATTCAGGATAACTATGGCCAACGCCACCTCGAATGACATCCCCAGCTTGGCCGTCAACACAGGTATGATTGCAAGGCAGACGGTGCACATCAGAATGTCCTGTATATAGTCCGCCCATTTAAAACCTGTAGTGTACGAACGGAAACCTCAGTTTCAGAGGCCCTAATGGAATTCAAGGTTGAATTCCGCCATACTCTCTCTTCAGTATACTCATAAAACATTCCTCCCTTTTTATTATTGTAGAACATTCTAAACAAATTCAATGCCACTTGGAATAACAGTGGTTGTCTATTCAATAACAGTGCATAACCTCCTATGAATATTGGAAATAGTATGATGGCATTACCCAGATGAATAATATCAAATCTCATTGCAGTGGCTCGCAACGGCACCGCTTGCTTTTCATTCCCTGTTATACATACCTGAAAATTCTTTTCTGAGATCACCCCTGAAATCAGGATGAGCAATATTGATAAGGGCTTCGGCCCTCTGATGTACAGACTTGCCTCTCATTTCGGCAATCCCGTATTCCGTCACAATATAATGGACATCCGTTCGCGTCGTCGTTACAGTGGCTCCTTCATCAAGATGCGAAACAATCCTTGACAATTTGCCTTTGGCTACCGTTGAGTGAAAAGCTATTATCGAACGCCCTCCCTTTGACCAGGCGGCTCCCCTTACAAAATCCGCTTGCCCTCCGGTCGCACTGAATTGCTTGTACCCGATAGTTTCGGAAGCAGCCTGTCCGGTAAGATCAACCTGCAGAGATGAATTGATGGATACCACGTTGTCATTTCTGGCTACGATAGCCGGGTTATTTGTGTAATCGACAGTAAACATTTCCACCTTTGGATTGTTGTGAATAAACCTGTACAACTTTTCCGTTCCCATAAAGAAAGTGGCAACCATCTTGTTTGGATGAAAATTTTTTCTTGCGCAGGTAATAACACCATTATTAACCAGATCCACAACTCCATCGGAAAACATCTCCGTATGTATCCCCAGATCCCTTTTATCATTCAGGAAACCCAGCATCGAATCCGGAACAGCACCTATGCCCAGTTGCAGGCAATCTCCGTCCCGTATCAATTCGGCGCAGTATCCACCGATTGCCTCATCGATCGGTCCTATTTTCGCCGGCTGCATCTCAATGGGCCTAGAGTCGCACTCAATTATATAATCTATGTCAGAGACATGAATAAACGCGTTGCCCAGCGTCCTTGGCATGTGAGGCGTTACCTCCGCGATGACAATCCTGGAACTTTCCGCAGCGGGCTTCGTATAGTCCACCGATATGCCGAACGAGCAGTATCCATGCTCATCGGGTGCGGAAAGCATGCAGAGCGTAACATCAACCGGCAGGATCTTCTCGGTAAACAGGCGGGGGATCTGGCTGAAGTGGGAAGCGGTAAAGATGGCTCTTCCCTCGTGAATGGCCTTTCTGCTCGTCGCACCGGCAAAGAGGGAATTGTGAATAAAATGAGATGCGTTTTCCGGCAGACAGTATTCGGAGGTACCCATCGATACCATGTGAACGATCTCAACATTTTCGTAAGCCTCTTTATTGTCCACCATTGCCTTTAACAATATCTCCGGTGATCCGGACGCATGTCCTGCGACAACCCTGTCTCCCGATTTTATATGCGTAACTGCTTCTTCTGCAGTTGTCAGTCTCTTTTTATATATTTCTTCCCATTGCATCTAATTACGAGCCTCCTTGGATCTTTTTTACTTCATCGATAAATGTATCGGCTTCTTCCTTGCTCTTTACGAAACGTATGGTGCGGTTACAAAAGGGTTCAATATCAACACAGGCGGTCGCACATCCGGTCACTACCAACACCATGTCAACATCTTCACCGTCGGGAGACACGAACTCAATCGCGTCTCCCAGACGTTGTTTGATCTCTTCAACAGCTTTCACGCGATCATACTGGGCCCTGCAACCGCCACAGTATTTTAATCCTATCTTCAGCTGAGATGATCTCCCTTCTCGATCCCGCACAGCTCCTTTGCTACCTTTTGTTTTTCCTTCAGGTTGATCCTGCGACTAATCATAATTCGCTGTGCCTGGGGTGATCCTGCGCCATGCATCGATTCCGTCAGATATCCTACGGCTGCCGTTCCGAGGGTCAGATTTTCTATGAGTCTCAGGATGCGCATCCGGTCCTCTGTTGAAATTTCGGCTCTCCCTTTATAGTATTTCTCCAGCCACTTGCCTATCTCGGGAGATTTAAAATCGGCCGCAGAAGGAAGCGTCACCATCAGGCCGCCGGCGATATCCTGGGCCAGTCTGGCAATAAGATATGGAAAACGCGTTACATTGTGTTTGCTAATGTTGGCCAGAAGGACATCAACAAGATAGGTTCCGCAGTCCTCTTTATGCCCCTCTGACGCGCATGCTATACTGCCACAGAAGAGAGTTTCGTTCAGGTGGTTCATCTCGACAATCTTGTCCTTTATATGGGCAGCCTTTTCCACACCATTGTATTCCGCGATCGTTTGTGTCGCTCCTATCAGGACATCACCAACACCGCTTTTGCACGCATAGCTCTGTCTGTGGTAAGCCGCGAAGTTTTCCACCAGTTCAGTGGAAAAATCGTACTCTTTGTACATAAATACACGGTCCCAGGGAACAAAGACATGGTCAAATACGACCAGGGCCTCATGGCCACCGTAGTGCATGTTTCCCCTGTCTATAGTCATCCCTTCTGTCTTTCTGGTATCACAGGACTGGCGACCCATTATGTAAAGAATGCCTTCTGTGTCGCTTGGAACGGCGAAAGAGACAGCGTAATCCTTGTCCTCTTCCCTCATCGTAATCGTGGGCATGGTTATGATCTCATGGGAATTGACGGCACCGGTTTGATGATCTTTATTACCGCATACTACTATGCCGTCCGGCCTTTCTTCCACGACATGCAGGAACATATCGGGATCGGGCTGTTTGTGAGGCGGAAGCGATCTGTCGCCCTTGGTATCGGTCATGGCTCCACAACATGTAAGGTCATTTTCCTGAACATATTCAAGGTATTTCAGGAAACGCTTGTTGTATTCGGTTCCGTATTTTGCATCGATATTGTAGGTAGTGATAGACAAGGCATTCAGTGTGTCCATTCCGACGCA
>CAZSYH010000112.1:0-4457 GCA_964610735.1 uncultured Syntrophaceae bacterium
TGAAAAGTCCTCAAATCATCTGATTCTGTGGCTTGTCAGGCCATGCCATATGCAATGGTCATTATTCCATTGACACACAAGACCGTTTTTCTTATACTCTTTTCGTAAAAAGAGAAGTTCCTGTCAGATTTTTACAGAGACGGATGGGTCACAGATGAGATCTCTTAGTAGAGCATGGGTAATATCGGCAGTTTGTATAGCAATCTGTTGTGGTGTGACCACGGTGGCGAGCGCTGCCCTTCTTCGGGACGTAAGAGTAGGAGAACATGAGGATTTTACCAGGCTGGTATTTGAGTTTGACAGCCCCGCGCGATATTCGCCACCGGTACTCAAAGACAAAGACACCATTGCGGTGACGTTTCTCAAAAGCAAAACGCCAGACACTCTAACCCGCCGCAATCTGCAGAGAAGCACGAGACATTTCAATACCGTTACATTCGAACAGCGGGGATCCGATTTGACTGTACACGTGACTGTAACACCCTCTCATTTCGAGATCAAGTCTTTCTCCTTGTTGGTACCATCTCGTGTAGTGATCGACATGCACTGGCTTGATGCGCCGCTCCAGACAACAGTCGCACCGCCGTCGGCTCCTCTCATGCCTGAGAAGACAGAACCGAAGCGCACGAAGAAGGACACAGCATCACCAACGCCACAAACGGAAGGCTTGCCGGTAATGATAACACCTGAAAAGATAGCGAAAATTCCTGAAGGAGAGGCGGCATCATTAACGCTACCGGACAAGGTAGCTGTTTCCGGGTCTTTGCAAACCACGATACCGGGCACCATACAACTCGCGCGGGCGGCACTGCGATACAGCAGATTGCAACTCTATCTCATGGTGGTGCTTATTGCCTTGAATATAATAATCATCATTATTTTTACAGTCATGCTCTGGTTTTGCTTGCGAAAAATTGAGTTTCCCAAATATGGTGTGAACGAAGAGATTGCAGATGCTTTTGCAGTGCAGAACTCCACTGCGATGTCCATAGATAGCGAGATTAGAAAGAAATTTCAAAAATACGAAGTGTTATGATTTGGTAATCCTTATGGACGACGAACTCTGTCCCGAACTGAATATCGGCCTTTCTGAAGAGGAACGGGACGATCTCGAAACTCTCATTAAATCTCTTCGAGAAGACAAGCATGCAACGGGTCCTGACGTATCGCTTGACGAATTCCGCCGGTATGTCGAAACGATGGTAGAAAATGTCGTTTGTCTTTCCGATATGATGCTGAAATATGATGACAGGATAAAGACGCTTTATGAGATCTTAAGGCTCTCCCATAAAAAGAGTGAGGCGATAAACAACCGTATTACGGCCATCACAGAATACTTGACAGGCAAAAAGAGTGTGTGAACAGGGTGCGTATGTTGGACGAGCTGACTGAAAAAAGTAATGACGTTGTGAGCAGTGTCTTGGATGGATCACGTACCATCGACACGCTTGAGGAGTTCAAAAAAATTATTGAAACCGATCCGGAAAATCCTTCGCTTTTGCTTGTCTACGGAGATTTTCTCGTACGCGGCACAATGTTCGATGAAGCGGCGCGCGCGTACAAAAAGTCGGCAGGTCTTTTCGTAAAATCGGGAGCCATTGCACAGGCAATGCTCTCAAAGATCCTCCAGTGGGGTGTGAGCAAGGTTTCGGAAAGGGAATGCCGGTCGATTTACAGAGCACTGCGTGATATCAAATCCGAAGGGATTCCTGTCCTTCACTTTTTCGCAAGAATGGCCTATTCAGAACTCATTGCCGTAATGGAAGAATTGGAGCAGGTTCAATTTTCTTCAGGTCAGGTCCTCAGGGAACCGGACGATCCCGAGTTCAACATTTTTTTTATCGCCTCGGGTCTCTTGGGTGAGAACGTCAATTATCATTCAAGCACAGAGGAATCGGAACCGTTCACGGCGACCTTGACTGAAAACATGTTTTTTGGAGATATCTACCCATTTGAGGAAGAGAACCTTTCACCATCCCGCATTGAAACAATTACCGATGTTCGACTGCTGAGATTCTCAAAGCCGGATATCATGAGCGTGTGCCGAAAACACCCGAATATCATATTTCTGATAATGGAACTCTGTCAGACTCGCCGCGTATCCGAGTCGCAACGATATTCACCTCTTGTCAGAGCTGCCACCAGATATCAGCTTCAGACAAAAGTAATCCTGAAGATTCTTCCGGACGAAAAAAATGAAAGCCCGCTTGTACTAAAGTGTATATTGGATGACGTATCAAAAAGCGGTGCCTGCCTCAATCTCGGCGAAAAATACTGGACCGGTTCATCTGCCGATCTGGTAGGGAAAAGAGCAAAGATGCTGATCAGTGTTCCCAAGGCATCCATCAGTTTTGAAGCTACGGGAAATATCATGTGGAAAAAAGAGGTGCCTCACGATGAAACAACGCACATTCTTGTGGGCATTCAATTTATTCAGCTGGGTGAGGACGATTTCAACTTCCTTAAAAAATATTGTTATGTGGGCGACGGCGAGCAGAATATGATATACGGCCTGTGGGAATCCTATGTAAAGAAAGAACCTTACCGATGATCTAATGGAAGATACCGAATGGAAGAGGAAAGTGAACTACAGATAGACGCGCACCCTCAGATATGGGCTGTCGGCGGAGGGAAAGGCGGAGTTGGCAAGAGTGTGATAAGCATCTTGCTGGCATTCTGGTTAACCCGTATGGGGAAACGTACCATTTTGGTCGACCTCGATCTCGGCGGAGCCAATCTTCATACCCTTATGGGGATTAAAAGTCCGCCCAGGACGCTGAATGATTTCATCACCAGAAGACTCGACTCACTCGAAGAAGTATGTATCGATACGGATGTCGAAAACCTCCGCCTTATCTGCGGTGCCAGCGATATTCTCACGCTGAGCAATCCCCATGTGGCCCATAAAATCAAAATTATTAACCACGTTAGTAAACTGGATTCCGACTATATAGTGCTGGACCTCGGGGCAGGCACTTCATTCAACGTACTCGACTTTTTCCTTGCTGCCGAGAAAAAAATTGTAGTGATGACGCCGCAGCCGACGGCAATTCAGAATGCCTATTCATTTGTGAGAAATGTGGTGTACCGGAGGATAAGCAGGCTTGCCAGCCAGCAACCACCCCTTCAGGCAATGATAAAGAGTGCAATGGACGAGAACAACGAATTGAGAGTGAGAACGATCCGAGACCTTCTGCAGGCGGTAGAAGACATCAGTGGCAATGAGGTAATGGAAACGCTTCGTGGAGAGATTGAAGCAATTCGGCCCACTGTGATCACCAACATGGTAACGAACAACAACGATAAAAATGCCGGACGGGTGATACAGCTCGTATCGGAAAAATATCTGATGGTACATCCCCGCAATCTCGATAGTGTGGCCTATGATAAACAGATAAGTCAGATGGTTTCCAATATGGTGCCGATTACCAGTCTGGGGCAATCGAGCGATGCCTTTGCGAATCTCTATGATATTACTATGAAATTGCTCTGATGAATCTCGTGGGGGGAGAAGTAGTCGGCAAAGACGGGCTGAAGGAACACGATTTGCTGACAGAGGGATTAATAATGTTATGCTTGGATTGTTCCAAGGCACCCTGAAACAGTTCGAACACGCCTCATGACGATTAGATTAAGAACTTTTATGATATCAAACGCTTGTTTTTTTAAAAGAGGATAATAATGGTTCTGTTAAATCCCAAAAAACACAGTCGCGGATTTTTTATTTGACCAGTCGGGAGATTTCTCTGAATCTGTCGTCTCCCGCGATTTTCAGGAGTTCGAACAGTGCCATCTCCGTGCTTGTGAGTTTTGCCCCCTCGTTTCTCATCCTCTCAATGCCAAGGGTTCTATTGTCGGTTGTTCTTGATGAGATGCAGTCTGTTACTATGTGCACATCATATCCCATACGGATCAGGTCAGCTGTTGCCTGATAGACACAGACGTGTGATTCGATGCCGGCAACGAGAATCTGTGTGCGCTTTATACTCTCCAATTCCCGCATGAACAGGGCCTCTCCGCAACAGCTGAAGCTTGATTTGGGGATGGGACTGAGAGTACCTAGCAGAGAGGATATCTCCGGGATCGTGGGGCCCAGTTTTTCCGGGTCCTGCTCTGTGACAATCATGGGAATATCCAGAATTGTGGCGCCTTTGATTATCTTCTGAAGGTTTTTTACAAGGGTTTCCTTTTCGTGCATGACCCGCGCGAGGCTGTTCTGAATATCAATCACGACCAATATGCTGTTCTCTATTGTTAGCATGTGTTATATTCTTTCCACTATTCTATATCCCGTCGCATAACATATAAGATGAAGTAGAAACAGTATATTCTTACGCGAGTGCCATATAATTAGTTTCAATGGGTTAAAGAGGCAGATCAGCTTGAAAGTTTTTCAGAATCCCAATCCATCAGAAATTCAGGCATATCCGTCCCATGTGCTGGAGGATATTTTCCGG
>CAZSYH010000113.1:0-4453 GCA_964610735.1 uncultured Syntrophaceae bacterium
CCAGGAACCGGATCAGCCGCTATCTTCGGGCATTCAAGGAGCAGGGCATCCCCGTCCAGGTACGCGAGGGGCTCGGCCTTATGCAGCGGCCGGAGGTCATGCACCTTATGAAGATTGCCGAGCTGCTGGCACACCCGCATGACGATCTTGCCTGGGCGTCCATCCTGCGTTCGCCCTGGTCGTGGTTCGACATAAATCTCCTGTATGAGACCGCCGGGCAGGAGCCAAAGAGCTGGATGGAGAAAATCTCTCTGACCACCCGTTCCCATCCCGACATGGAGGTACTCACAAAGGCGATAGAAAACGCCTCACGCCGGGTCGGACGCGATCCTCTGGGAACAACCGTCAGAACCTTCTGGGAAGATCTCGACGGCCCCCGAAGGACGGCATCTCGGTACGGCATGGCAGGTGTCGCGAACTGCATGCGGTTCCTCGAGATACTGGAAGACGCGCATCGGGGCACGCCCCTTGAAACTCTGAAACAGGTGAAGGCAACGATAGACTCCTTGTATGAGCCCGCGGATCCCACCGCGTCGCGCTCTCCCGTGGAAATGATGACCATCCACAGGGCTAAGGGACTGGAATTCGACGTCGTCTTCCTCCCGTTCATGGACTGGGCTCCCCTCTCGGATATACCGGCGACATCGCCCCCATATCTGATGGAACGGGTTCCGGGAACAGAGGGAGAATATCTCGTCGCAATGGGTAAGGACCGGAGAAACAAGGACACCCCCCCGGTCTTTAATCTGTTGAAGACGTTTCACAGAAACCGGCGATGGGGCGAGGCAAAACGCCTCTTCTACGTCGCGGCGACTAGGGCTAAAGAAACCATATACTTGAGCGGTATCGCTAAGGTAAAGGATGACGACACACTCGCAACCGGCAAAAAGAATATTCTCGAATGGGTCATGGAACATGAGGGCATCGAAGGCGCTGCTATCGACGACGTATCAACTGAAAGTAATATCGCCATAGAGATTAACCCCAAATCCCCTTACCTGCCGCCGGATGAGACGACCAGCGAACCTGCCCTTCCCGAATCGTACGACCTTCAACCGGAGCGGCCCGCATATACAATGGCCAAATCCCCCTCTTCATTCGCGGAGGACAAACTTCAATCGGAAGGAAAACTTGACGATGATGCGACCGCCTTCAACCGGACACGGGGAACGGTTATACACGCGATACTGAACACCGCCATACGCAAAAGGGCGCTTCTCACGACGGCGGCAGTAGCCCGCGTCCTGGAGGCCGAGGGTGTCGGGCAGGCCCGTGCAAACGGGGCTGCGTCCGGAATCCTTGAAGAGGCTGAGAAAACACTTGCCGATCCCTTTATCACACGGCTGATGAAATCGCCTGAAACAAAAAGCGAATGGGAGATAGAAGACGCGCCGACAGAGGGACGCGTGCGCTCCGGCATCATCGACCTCGCGGCGCTCGATGGCGATACCTGGTGGATCTGCGACTTCAAGACCTCACGGCCGGAAAACGACCAGCCGGTAGAGGAATTCATTGAACACGAAAGGGAACTATACCACCCACAGCTTCAGGCTTACCGCGAGATGCTGGCGCATCTCAAAGACATCCCGGAAACCCTGATCCGCGTGGGGATCTACCTGACCGCCCTCCTGCGATGGGAAGAACTGTAATCGTTAATTGTTGATGCTAATCTTGAACTATAGAAAATTTCTTGACAGAATATTTTCATGGTGTATGTTTCCGGCTGTTGTTCGCGGTGGAATATTAACAGCTAAAACGAGAGAACCCATGTGACGGAAAAGAGAGTCGCTGTCACTATTTTTTGCAACGGTTCAGGTGTCGCAGGCTATATTTGCTGTGGACCGACTCCGCTGACCGATGGCACATGGTGCATGTACTAGCAGGCAGTCGCGCAGGGAAAGCATGGACAAGGCATCGGTGGTGTTCTCACCGATGCGGCGGAGAAAGAAATCAGGAAGGCACTGGGAAGGCTGGCTATTATTGAGACATCCTCGACACAGGCCTATGACAAAACCCTGCATTTCCACAGAGGCCGAGGCTATGAGATGATTGCCCGCATCCCTGACTTTTACTCTCTCGGTGACGATAAACTGATACTGCAAAAACGACTAAGCTACCCTGATGGGAGGGAGGAAAAGAGTAAACTCTGTTCCTCATTCGAAGCGTCTCCTGACGCGGGATAGCCTTAAACGGAGGATTATAGATGGCATACAAAGATATCTTAAGAAACTCTACAAGGACATTCGAGGATTTGGAGAAATGGCTTTCCGGGCGGAAGGCACGGATTGATCCCCGGCTCAGGGATGTAATTGCCAAATATCCCATGAGAGTAAATACGTATTACCTCAGCCTCATTGAAAAAATAAATGACGGCATCTGGAAACAGGCAATTCCTGATGGTGAGGAGCTTGAGCATTATATGGATATGACAGAAGATCCTCTGGATGAGGAAGGAGATATTCCGCTTGGCGGTCCGAGAACGATAATCCACCGGTATCCGGACAGAGTTTTATTATTTGTATCAAACGAGTGCGCAATGTATTGCAGATTCTGCACAAGAAAGCGAAAAGTTGGTGACGACCATAAGAACCCCTCTATGGAGGATATACGAAAAGGAATTGATTATGTCGCATCACACCGAGATATCAGAGACGTATTAATCTCAGGTGGAGATCCCCTACTAATACCAACGAGCCGACTTGATGAAATCCTGGGAAAGCTAAAAGGAATTAAACACCTAGGATTAATGAGAATCGGTACACGGGTCCCATGTGTCTGGCCGCAAAGGATTATTGAAGACAAGGAATTAGTTGAGGTGCTGAGAAAACATGCGCCCCGGTCACTGAAAGAACCCCAGCTCTTCATCAACACTCACTTCAATCATCCCAATGAAATAACCAACGAAAGTTATCAGGCCATTAAAATCCTGAGAGAATTGGGTATCCCCATAGGAAATCAAACCGTTCTGCTGAAGGGAGTTAACGATGACACCGATGTAATGAGAGATCTGATGCACGGCCTCGGCACAATGGGAATAAAGCCCTATTATCTGTACTATGCTGATCTCGTCGAGGGGACAGGTCATTTCAGAACGGCGGTGCACAAAGGAAAGGAAATCTGTAGAGACCTTTGCGGTTCCACAACAGGTTTCCTGCGTCCTACCTATGTCGTCGACGCACAAGGCGGAAGAGGCAAAATTCCCGTAGATCTCGGGTTTTCAGATGGAATCAGTGAAGATAAACGGGGTGGAGTTTTTACTTCAGCGATTGGACTTGGAAAAGTCTATGTAAATGATCCAATTGAAAAAATAGAAGGAAAACAAAGGAGAGAGAGGCTCAGGACCAAATAAACATAGACAAGAGACGGGAAAAACAACACCCAGGGAGCCTCATTGGGGGAACAATACCGTATTTTATGGTTGAGTAGGAAATTCTAATGTTTAATTGGTTTACCGACCGTCGCCGAAAGAAGCTCACAGAGGCCCCCTTCCCTTCCTCATGGGAGGAGATAATCCACCGTAACGTTCCCCACTATTGCATGCTGGAAGATGCCGAGCGTGCCCACCTGCGTGCCTTGATCCAGGTGTTTATCGCCGAAAAAAATTGGGAAGGAGCTGGCGGACTGGAACTTACCGACGAGATCCGCGTCACTATCTCCGCTCAGGCCTGTCTGCTTCTTCTGGGCTTGCCCCACGACTTTTACCGGGATGTCGAATCTATCATCGTCTATCCCTCTACCGTTGTTCCGCCTCAACGCAAGCCAGGTTTCTTTGAAAATACATTAGCACTGGTGGAACCCCAGCATCCAATTATCGGGCAGGCGTTCCGGGAGGGGCCGGTAATTATTATCTGGGATGCGGCCCTGCGCGGTGGCCGCCATCCTGAGTCCGTTCACAACGTCATTTACCACGAATTCGCCCACAAACTGGACATGCTCGACGGTGCGGCCGACGGCACGCCTCCACTGCGAGACCGGGCCGAATACCGTGACTGGGTACAGACCTGTTCGCGTGAATATCTACGTCTCAAACACGATACCGAAAAAGGTAAGCAATCCTTCCTCAATGCCTACGGTGCGACTAATGAAGCAGAATTTTTCGCCGTCGCCACAGAGCAATTCTTCGATCAGCCGCGATTAATGATTGAGCATGCACCAGACCTTTATCGTGTTTTGCAGGAATACTACCAGCAGGACCCCTCCGAACGTGTGTCCCGGGATAACTGCACGGAAAAAAGTTACAATCAAGACTGAACGAACGGGCGATAGAGGACACGCCCCCAGCTTGAGGCCCACCGCGGGATTGTGGCACACCTCAAAGACGTTCCGAAATCCCAAATCCGTGCGGGGACCTACCTGACCGCCCTGCTGCGGTGGAAACCGCTGTAACCGATAATTATCGGCAATAATCTTCAACTATAGAAAATTCATCATCAAGAATCATTACTTGACATAG
>CAZSYH010000114.1:0-4410 GCA_964610735.1 uncultured Syntrophaceae bacterium
GATTCGAACCCGCGAACCTTTCGGTTAACGGTTTTCAAGACCGCCGCCTTCGACCTCTCGGCCATCCCTCCGATTTTGCATCGCTTACTTTATTTATTCCGGACTATCCTGTCAACCCCATTCATATAAGGTCTCAGCGCTTCAGGAACAATCACCGTTCCGTCCTTCTGCTGGTAGTTTTCCAGTATCGCCACCACTGTCCGTCCTATGGCAAGGCCTGAACCGTTGAGTGTGTGGGCATACTCAACCTTTGAATTCTCCTCGCGGCGAAATCTGATATTCGCCCTGCGTGCCTGAAAGGCTTCAAAGTTGCTGCAGGAGGATATCTCTCTGTATGTATTCTGTCCGGGCAGCCATGCCTCCATATCATAAGTCTTCGCGGAGGAAAACCCCAGATCGCCCGTGCACAGATTAACGATCCGGAAATGGATGCCGAGCCTCTTCAAGACCTCTTCGGCATTTGCCGTCAACTTTTCCAGTTCATCATATGATTCTTCAGGTCTGGTGAATTTAACCATCTCCACTTTGTTAAACTGGTGCTGTCTTATCAGCCCCCTTGTGTCCTTTCCATAAGAACCCGCCTCCGCGCGGAAACATGCGGAATAGGCGACATAATTAACAGGAAGGTCCTTTTCGTTCAGTATCTCATCCCTGTGTATATTGGTGACAGGCACCTCCGCCGTGGGAATGAGGTAATAGTCCGTGCCTGCTATTTTGAAAAGATCCTCTTCGAATTTGGGAAGCTGTCCCGTCCCCGTCATGCTTTCGCTGTTCACCATGAATGGAGTCAATATTTCTGTGTAGCCATGCTCCATCGTGTGGAGATCAAGCATGAAGTTTATCAGCGCCCTTTCCAGCCGGGCACCCGCGCCCCGATAAACGGTAAAACGCGCGCCGGCTATCTTGGCACCACAGGCAAAGTCCAGTATATTCAGTTCTTCGCCTATATCCCAGTGGGGTTTGGGCTCAAAATCAAACTGCGGTTTCTCTCCCCACTTTCTTACCACGGGATTGTCTTCGTCCCCTGTCCCACAGACAACCGACTCATGGGGCATGTTGGGTATGGTCATTATCAAAGCGTTCAGCAATGCTTCGGTCTCTTTAAGCGATTCGTCCAGTTTCTTTATCCTGGAGGATACACTGCCCATCTCTGCAATAAGCCCTGACGCGTCTTCCCCACTATTTTTCCTTTTTCCTATCTCCTTTGAAACGCTGTTCCTGTCACTCCTCAGAGTCTCCACTTCCTGGAGGATGTCTCTCCTCTTTCGATCCATCGCGGAGAACTGATCCAGATCAATGGCATCCCCTCTCTCCTTCAGCTTTCTCCCGACAAGATCAATGTTTTCTCTTATAAACTTTATATCCAGCATATCTTAACTTTTCCTGTCTGCATTTTATCTATTATAAAGTGGGCGTTCCACTAACATTCTAACCATTTTAAGTCAATATAAAATCCCGCTTTAGCGCAAAAGCTGTTGCAATAATCCGCACGTTGTACTATCTGGGAACACGATCAGGTCGGGAATGACAAACTTGCGTGATTTTGATGTTTTTACGGCTGCATTAAAATGGTTATTAACACAGAAAGGAACACTGAATTGTGAAAAAAATTGCGATACTTCCGGGAGATGGTATAGGTCCAGAGGTAATGAATGAAGCAGTCAAGGTGATGGACGCTGTGCAAAAAAGATTTTCACTTGAAATTCGCTATGACTTTGCGGATGCGGGGGGATGTGCCATAGACAGGCACGGCGAAGCCCTCCCTCCTTCCACGCTGAGATTGTGCGAGGACAGCGACGCGATTCTCTTCGGTTCAGTGGGAGGGCCCAAATGGGAGACACTTCCGCCCGGTGAGCAGCCTGAGAGGTCGGCCCTGCTCCCCCTCCGGAAACATTTCGGTCTGTTCTGCAATCTCAGACCGGCCAAGATCTTCCGCGGCCTTTCGGCCTCCAGCCCATTGCGTCCCGAAATAGTTGGAGAAGGTTTTGATATCCTCTGTGTGCGGGAGCTTACCGGTGGCATCTATTTCGGAAAACCGAGGGGGAGAGAGGGAAGCGGTCAGGACGAAACTGCCTTCGACACAATGATATACACAAGGGGTGAAATCGAACGGATAGCGAGAATGGCCTTCAAGGCGGCGAGACTGAGAAAGAAAAAAGTGACATCCATCGACAAGGCCAACGTCCTCTCTTCAATGGTTCTCTGGAGAGAGGTGGTAAGCGGTATCGGGGGCGAATATCCCGACATTGAGCTCAATCATATGTATATCGACAACGCGACAATGCAGCTCGTCAAAGATCCCCATCAGTTTGATGTCATGCTCTGCGGCAATCTGTTCGGGGATATTATTTCCGATGAATGCGCCATGTTGACCGGATCCATGGGACTTCTGGCATCTGCCAGTTTAAACGAAACGGGATTCGGCCTGTACGAACCCGCCGGCGGATCGGCGCCTGATATTGCAGGAAAGCGAATCGCAAATCCCATCGCGCAGATATTATCGGTCGCCATGCTTTTAAGGCACACGCTGAATCACGAAGCGGCCGCCAAAGCCATTGAGGATTCCGTCACAAACACCATAGAATCCGGGATGCGCACCGCGGATATTGCCGCCGGCACAAGTAACATTGTAGGGACAGCCGAAATGGGGAGTGAAATTGCAAAACGCATAGTGAATCCATGATTATTTTCCAATCTTTACCTTCCTTATATAATCCACCAGTCCGCCCGCGTCGATCAGCTTCGCCATAAAATCGGGGATGGGCCTGGCCTGAAACACCCGGCCATTTCCTTCAATCCTTCCGGCGGCAAGATCGATGATGGCATCTTCACCGTCGGACAGACCTGTTGAAGCCTCAGCGGACTCCAGCAGAGGCAGGCCGATATTGAAGGCATTTCGGTAGAAAATCCTGGCAAAGCTTTTAGCGATAATTACCCTGATGCCCGCCGCCTTTATCGCGAGGGGCGCGTGTTCACGTGAAGATCCGCACCCGAAGTTATTTCCAGCAACCAGGATATCGCCCACCAAAACTCCACCCGCGAAGTCCGGCCTGATATCGGCAAAACAGTTTTTTGCCAGTTCATCCTTGGCAGACACATTCAGGTATCTCGCGGGGATAATAACGTCCGTGTCAACATCATCACCAAATTTCCATATTCTTCCCTGTATCATCATCTTCTCCATTTTCGAAAAATTCACCTCGTTACATATCATCGGGTCCGCCAACCCTTCCCAACACTGCGGATGCAGCCGCCACAAAGGGATTGGCAAGATAGACTTCGCTCTTCGGATGTCCCATTCTCCCTACAAAATTACGATTTGTAGTAGCCACCGCCCTTTCACCAGACGCGAGGACACCCATATGTCCTCCGAGACAGGGACCGCAGCAGGGCGGGCCGATAACAGCCCCCGCGTCCAGAAATGCCTCCAGAATACCTTCCCGCATTGCCAGTTTGTATATCAACGGCGAACCGGGCATGATTATCAGTCTCAGACTTGGAGAAATCTTTCTTCCTTTCAGGATACGTGCCGCGTCACGGAGATCTTCCAGCCGTCCATTCGTGCAGGAGCCTATAACCACCTGATCGATCGGGATATTCCCCACTTCTGAAACCGGACGCACATTCGAGGGAAGGTGCGGAAACGCGACCTGCGGTTCTATCCCATCCACGTTAATATTTACCACCTTTTCATATTGCGCGTCAGGATCACTCCTGAATATATCGGGTTTTAAAGATGTTCTCTCGGCAACATAGGCAAGCGTTGTTTCATCAGGCTCTATGATACCGTTTTTTCCACCGGCCTCTATGGCCATATTCGACATTGTGAATCTCTGATACATGGGAAGTCTGCTGATCACACCGCCGGTAAATTCCATGGCGCAATAGAGGGCTCCTTCCACACCCAGAAGACCAATAGTGTGCAATATCAGATCTTTTCCTCCCACATAGGGCTGAAGAGAACCTTCATATCTCAACAGGATGGTCGGCGGGACCTTGAGCCATATTTCACCGGTGGCCATCACCGCTCCGAGATCAGTGCTCCCAACGCCGGTGGAAAATGCACCCAAAGCGCCATAGGTGCAGGTATGGCTGTCGGCTCCTATAATGAGCTGCCCAGGAAGAACAAGTCCCTTCTCGGGCAGTATTACATGTTCTATTCCAGACTCGCCCCCCTCAAAATAGTTTCTTAAACCCTGCCGCCGGGCAAACTCACGCACAAGTTTGACCTGCTCCGCCGAGGCGATATCCTTGTTGGGAACAAAGTGATCCGCCACCAGGACCACCCTGTCGGCGTCAAATACTTTCTTAACCCCTATCTCACCAAACACCTTGAGGGCAAGGGGCGCTGTCACGTCATTCGCGAGGGCCACATCGACCTTCGCCTCTATCAGGTCTCCGGGGGAAACC
>CAZSYH010000115.1:0-4344 GCA_964610735.1 uncultured Syntrophaceae bacterium
AAAGAGACGCTGATGGCCCCTTATGCTGCAATAGGTGATCCCTTTTTCTGGGGAGGGTTCAAGCCACTCTCCTCAGTGGCCGGAGTAATACTTGCACTTGAAGGATTGCTTTTAGCCCCACTGTTCTTTCTGCTGATGTACAATTCCGTTCATCTTTGGGTCCGGGTGAGGGGTTTCATTGAGGGGTACATGGACGGAAAGGGTGGAATTGGTTTTCTAAGTACGATAGATCTGCCCGGAAAGACCAGAATGTTGAAGTGGGTTACGATTTTCTTTCTTGCCCTTCTGTGCGCGGTTTTTGTAAATTCCTCTTTCCCGCTTGCGGATTTCCCATTGGGAGTGGCCGTTGGGGGAACATTCGCTCTTATTCTCTTATGCTTCTGGTTGTTAGGCAGAGGGATATCCTCTCTCGCGGTGCTTTATGGAGCTGTGGCGCTCTTATTTGTGGTGACAGTGTAAGATGAAGAGAATCAAGACATTCACTTTAAAGAATAAACTGGGACTTCACGCGAGAGCTGCTGCCACGATAGTAAATGTGTCGAGCAAATATGATTCCAGAGTGTTTCTTAAGAAAGACGGGAAAAAGGTTGACGGCAAGAGTATTCTAGATATATTGACACTTGCATGTTCCATGGGTAGCCGCGTTACGGTTGAAGCCGATGGTCTGGATTCTGATTATGTCATGAGGGAGCTTGAAAAGCTCGTAGAAGATAAATTTGGAGAAGAATAATTGGACGAGAATGAACTGAAAGCGACCATTGCCTTGAAGGGCATAGGAGTTTCTCCAGGCATAGTGATCGGAAGCGCCTATGTCTTGAATCGCCAGGACATTAAAGAGACACTCTATAAATTGAGTGGTGGCGAAGATGTCTCCAGGGAAATAAAGAGGTTCAGAAAATCCCTCAGAGATTCACGGCAGGAATTACTGGACATAAAAACGGATCTTAAAGATCGCAAAGGGATAGGATCGCTCCTTGTCGATGTCCATATCATGATACTCGACGACAAAACCTTTGTCAGGGATATCATAAAGAACATAAAGGATCACTGTGTTAATGCGGAATGGGCGTTGAAGATGACGATTTCCCAACAGAGGGAGATATTCGATAGGATAGAGGATGATTATCTCAGGGAGCGTATCAGGGATGTGGAATATGTGGGACAGAGAATACTGATAAATCTGTCCGGGAAGGCGCTTGAGAGAGTCTCTGATATTGAGGGGGAAGTTGTTATTGTCGCAAGAGACCTCTCGCCGGCCGATACTGTTCAGATGGCGGCCCGTAAGATTCTGGGTTTTGCCACGGACATCGGAGGGAAGACTTCTCATACCGCGATTGTGGCGAAATCTATAGAAATCCCCGCAGTTGTCGGACTCGAGAAAATTACCGAAGAGGTAAACACAGGTAACGTAATCATCGTTGACGGTACCGCTGGTGTTGTTATTATAAATCCCGGTCCGGAGGTGATAAAGAGATACGAGGACAAAAAGAGACACTACCTTGCAATGGAAGAAGATATGCTCAAGGATGCACATCTTCCCGCCGTGACAGCGGATGGTCGTAGTGTAGGTGTAGGGGCCAATATAGAGTTTATCGAAGAAATCCCCTCGGCGGTGTTTCATGGGGCCAATGGTGTGGGTCTCTACCGGACAGAGTTTATCTATATCAACAGGGGCCAGCTTCCCACGGAAGAAGAGCATTTTTTCAGTTATAAGAAGGTCATAGAGGGCGAGGGAATCAAGTGGGCCACTATCAGGACGTTTGATCTGGGGGGTGACAAGTTTGTCTCCGATGCCGGGTTGGCGGAAGAGATGAATCCTGCGATGGGGGTGAGGGCAATAAGATTCTGTCTTAAGGAGGTTGAGCTCTTCAAGGTACAGCTGAGGGCCATTCTGCGCGCCAGTGTCTATGGCAATACAGGGATCCTGCTTCCCATGATTTCCGGGGTGAAGGAAATCATGGATGCCAGAAACATAATTGACGAGGTAAAGGGAGAATTGTTATCCGAAGGGATTCCCATTGATGAGGACATAAAGATAGGCATCATGATAGAAGTTCCGTCTGCGGTGATTATGGCGGAGCAACTGGCGGAAAAGGTGGATTTTTTCAGCATCGGGACTAATGATCTGATACAATACGCGCTCGCGATCGACAGGGTGAACGAACGTGTTACATATCTGTATAAACCCCTTCATCCCGCCATATTGAGGATGATCAGACAGGTTGTTGATGCGGGACATGGCGCCGGGATAAAGGTTGCCATGTGCGGCGAAATGGCAGGTGATCCCCTGTGCACGCCCATTTTGCTCGGTCTTGAGCTGGACGGGCTCAGCATGACACCCCTGGCGATACCTCGTGTGAAGAAGATAATAAGAAAATCAACGGTCAGAGAATCAAAAGAGCTGCTGGAAAAGGTGATGACCTTCCCCACCGCCCAGGAGATCGAAGAGTGTGTAAGAGACTACATGATTCAAAGGTTTCCGGAATTTTGTCCGGTTGACTGGCAGATAACCTGAAATCTGTCTTGGAATCTGTATACGAGGGAACAAAGCAATCTATTATGACAATCAAATCGGGATGGGAATCATTCGGCAGACAGATAGGGGAATATTATAGCGGTTTCTTTCATGAAGAAAAGAGATCTCCTCTGTTTCGATTGTTGAATATAGCCTTATCTAAGGTAAAGATAGATGAAGAAGGCCTGGAAAACCTGAAAAATCTCCCAAAAGAAAGAATTATTGTATACGCTCTGAAAAACAAGAGTCAGTTGAACTGTCTGATCCTGCGAAACATGTTGACCAGGGGGGGCGCTGAAAAGCCTGTTTATTGTCACGGGATCAACATGATTCTATGGCAGCCATTCCGATATGCCTTCAAGTCTATCATTTCGCGGTT
This sequence comes from uncultured Syntrophaceae bacterium, assembly GCA_964610735.1. Classification (GTDB taxonomy): domain Bacteria; phylum Desulfobacterota; class Syntrophia; order Syntrophales; family UBA2210; genus UBA2210. Next base: position 2,895 of record CAZSYH010000115.1, read on the forward strand.
TTTCCACAATCCCTTTCGTAATGAATACCTGAAAAGGCTAACAAAGGACAAAAAGAGTTCCATCGTATATCTTCGCGGTTCGGAGTCCGTCGGGGGCAGGGATGCAGGGGATCCTCTGGGACAGCTGGTTGACGCGCAAAGAGATATGGATGTCCCGGTTTTCCTGGTTCCGGAGCTCGTTGCTTACGGACGCAGAAGAGAAAAGAAGGACAAGAGCCTGGCGACCCTGCTGTTCGGCCAGACTGAAAATCCGGGAACGTTGCGGAGACTAATAACCTTCTTCAGGCAGTACCACAAGGCCTTTGTCGTCTCCTCTCAGCCCGTGGACCTCTCGGAATTCCTGGAGATCCACAGCGGTAAGTCTAGGGAGGCCATCAGCTATCTCCTGAGAAGGGAGCTCATAGACAGGATTGATGACGAAAAGAGGGCTATTGTCGGGCCGGTCCTCAAATCGCGGGAGGAAATAGCCGGGATAGCCCTGAGAGATCCGGGACTGATACAGTTCATGGAGGAGATGGCCGCAACCGGGAAGGAGGGGTCCGGCACTATTGTTGACAGGGCCAGGAAATATCTGTTTGAGATAGCCGCCGGTTATAACGACACTTACGTGGGGTTCATGGATAGAATACTCACCTGGCTGTGGAACAACATATATGATGGCATTGTCATAGATAAGGAAGGTCTTTCAAAGATGAGGGATATCTCGAAAAAGATGCCCTTTGTGGTAATACCGTGCCATCGCAGCCACATAGACTATCTCCTGATCCACTATGTCTTTTACTACAACAACATACAGCTCCCCTTTATCGCCGCCGGCACCAATCTCCTTTTCTGGCCCCTGGGATACTTCTTCAGGAATTTTGGCGCATTTTTTATCAGAAGATCTATCGGAGGCAACGCACTTTACGGAGAAGTGTTGGCCAAATACATCAAGACACTCCTGGAAGAGGGTCTGCCCATAGAATTTTTCATTGAAGGGGGAAGGAGCCGTACCGGTAAGATGGTGATGCCGAAATACGGGCTCCTCTCGATGGTAATGCAGGCATACAGGGAGGCGAGTTTTGACGACCTGGCAATAATCCCGATTTTTATAGGTTATGACAAGGTTATAGAAGAAAAATCTTATCTGAAGGAGCTTGGCGGCACCAGCAAAAAAAAGGAGAAACTACGAGATCTGATAAAGAGCAGAAATGTCCTCAGAAAGCGCTATGGAAGGGTTTACATGAATGTGGGAGAACCGATGCTGCTGAAGTCGTACCTCGCTTCACACGAGGTTCCCATTGAAGAGATGACTACGTCGGAAAGGCGGGCCCTGTACAGGAGGATGGGGTATGAGATTGTCAATGAAATAAACAAGGTATCCGTTGTGTCGCCCTCCTCCCTGGTAGCGGCCGGGCTTTTATGCCACTACAGGAGAGGGATATCACACGATGACCTGATGGATGTCCTG
>CAZSYH010000116.1:0-4284 GCA_964610735.1 uncultured Syntrophaceae bacterium
AGGGATACATCTCAAATACTAAATATTGGGATCCTCGGGGACATGACCCGATTTAGCACGGGGACATGACCCGATTTAGTTTTATCAAATCGGGATCGTGTACCCGGAAGCCCTAAACACTTAAAAACGCTTTCACTTTAAGAATCTCAATTCCTTCATACGTTTCCATGTTTAACAAATGGTGGTCACCGGAAACAATATAATCTGCTTCTCCTTCAGAGGCGCATGCCAAATATTTATTATCTGAAGGATCATCTTTGATTATATCAACCATCTCTTCTCCTTCAACAATCCAGGCAAACATTAAGACATCTTCAAAGTATGCGTCAATTTCCTGTGCGGTTTTGCGGTGATATTTTTGAAGCTTTGGGTAGAGCAAGATACGTTTTATCTCTTTTATAATAGCTGGCGACAGAATCAATTCTACTTCATTCTGCTTGATTAAATTAAGAATTTTGCCAGGATTTGAATTTGGCTTAATCAGCCCACTGGCAAAAAGATTGGCATCGACAACGATTTTCAAAATTTATCCTCGACGACATTCGACTTATTTAGCTGCCTGCGTTGCTTCTGCCAAAATATCATCAAGTTTCCCCAAGTCTTCTCCGGCAAAAGAATTGCTGATTTTCGACATATTAATAAAGAAACGCTGCCTGGCCTTATCCATTTGCTCGAATTTCTTGATCGGAATAATTGCCACCATAGGCATCCCCTTACGCTCAACAATATACTGATCGTTTTTAAATGACACAGCATTCATTATTGTGCCAAACATCTGCCGTGCCTTAAGTGCCGTAACTACCTTTAATGACATATTTTGTCCTCCTTTTAAACTATATCAATTGATATAGTTTAAATTTTATCTAATAACAGATGCATTGTCAAGAAAACAACGAAATTAACTTTTTACAAGGTGTCGTTGACAGCCCTTCTCACCTCTCCCAATAACGACAATAAGGCAAGCCTGACCCCCTATTTTTTCTAAAAACTAAAAACCCAAAACTGCCTTCAGTCCACTATTCCCTTGACAACATATGACAACATATGACAACTTATGACAGGCATAGACCATGAAAGTTTTTCAGATGCCGCGGTTTAAAAAGTAAGTAAAAAAGCTTCCACGACACCTTCAGCAGGTTATTTTAGATGCGGTGGAAGAAATACTGACCGATCCTGAAATTGGTGAACTTAAAAAAGGTGATTTGAACGGCTTCAAGATACACAAGTTTACGATGGGACATCAATTGATCCTGATGGCTTATAAGGTTGAAAGTGATTCCCTTGTGTTGTACCAGGCTGGTCCACATGAAAATTTTTATAAGAACCTGAAAAAATATTTAAAAGAAATTGGGGGTTAAAATGCCAACAGCAGAAAAAGTTATAAAAGAAATATACCTTCTTCCAATGGAGGAAAGAGAAAAAATCGCGCGTCACATTATAGAATTCGGCATAAAAGGCGCTCATCACGATCTCCCTGGGATTCTAAATATAAAGGAATGGCAGGACGAAATCGCAAGCAAACCATTTAACCTGAAACAGGCATCGGAATATTTAGGGATATCATCTGTAACACTCAGAAGATGGATCAAAACAGGTCGAGTATCGGCATATAAGGTAGGCAGAGCATATACACTCGATGTGATGGATCTTAAAAGATTCAAAAAGAACCATTTGACACAAAAATCCACTCTGATCTCCGTTCTCTGACCCCTGACCCCCTATTTTTTTCGGGGACATGGCCCGATTTATCACGGGGACATGACCCGATTTATCTTTACCAAATCGGGATCGTGTCCCCGGAAAACCCCAGTAAACTGCATTTAACGACAATATGATATATTGACAAAACGTCATAATGAGAATATATTGCTTTCAGGTCTGTGGTCAAAATATAACATATTCATAAAAAAGGGGCTATTATGATTGTAACTATTGACAAAAGAGGCAGTATCAGTTTGCCTGCTTCAATAAGAAAAGATTTTGGGATCAAACCCGGCACCCATCTTGAACTTTCAGTGGAAGCCGGCGGTGCAATATACCTCTACCCTGTTGAATTTTATCGAACAATAAAACTCAATGATTCCGGTTTATTAAAATTAAAGGAAGCCAGGGACTCGGAAACAGGTAAACTCCCGGATTGGTTTGAAGAGGAGCGTAACAATGCCGGAATTGATCCCGAATAAAAAATTTGTTTCTGATTTGGAAAAATTTAAACATCAAAAAGCATTACTGAAAAAAATTGCTAAAACCATAAATTTTCTCGAAAAGAACCCCTGTCATCCCGGCTTGAGAATTGAGCGCATTACGAATGACCCAACAGCGTGGTCTGTCCGTGTTGACAAGAGGTATAGAATTTCATTTGAGCCAGTGGCTTTCTTGACGACCGGTTCTCCGGATTGGACGTCCAAACTTAAACTCTTACGTATTCTTGATCATGATGATCTTTACAAAACACCCCGCTAATTCAAACCTTACAGAGACTCTTTTAATTTTAACATCCGATTATCCTTCAACACTGCAGCCCGACCCTCAAATCTTTGCCTTCAGTCTTTAACTCAAAACTAAAAACCCAAAACCCATAACTGTCGTTCAATAACGACAATAAGGAAAGCCTGACCCTCAATATTACAGCTTTGTATTTGTAGGGAAAGCATCTGACCGCATAGTCATCGATTTGTAAAGCAGGGGAACAATCACACTGACGTAAGCTAACGAATATGCCTTTTCTCAATCTGGAAATAGTTTCTCGAATTCCCTGGGATTTACAATCCTTACCCACTCATAATTCTTCAGAACCAGCAAGTCTTCATCCCCGGTAACAATGTAGTCTGCAACCGCGTCCTTGGCACAGGCAAGAATCAAGTCGTCATCCGAATCCCTACAGATGGGTGTAATTGAATCAGTTTGTCCAAGAATTTCCTGCGTTGCCTCAGAAAGAATAGTCAGTGCTTCGGACGTTTCATGAGGAGAGGTGGCAAACTTTTTCTTAAGGACACGCTTAAATTCTTGAAGTATGCCATCGCATAAAATCAGGTCGAAGTCCCGCCTGTGTGCCCGGACTATGAGCTTGGCGCAGATTCCCTCCGTGAGGAAGGCTGCGATAAGAACGTTCGTATCGAAAACTGCTTTCACGATACTGCCTTAAAGATATCCTCTTCGGTAATAACACCGGCAGCCTTAGCCTTGCTGGACAGTTTCTTTTTTATATTGCGGAACTTCATTTCCCAAAGAAACAATCCTAAGGATTCTTTTACAATGTCGCTCTTGTTCCTGCCCATTGCTTTGGCCATGGTTTCAAGTTCCGCCGCCATGTTATCCGGCAAGCTTACTGACAAGACGGTCCTCATATTTTTTACCTCCTGCACTACAATACACTACATACATGATTGCGTCAAACAGATTCTTTTAGACATCAAATCGGGATCGTGTACCCGGAAGCGCCGGAAGCCGGGATCGTGCACCCGGAAAACGACTTTGAGCCATTTTTAGCTTGATTTTGCGCCTGTTTGGTAATAAATAATTGGTGTGCTTTTTAGCCACAAAAGGAGGTGTAAAATATGCAACCAAATTTACAACCTGAAAAAGCCAGGCTTAATGTCCAAATCTCTTCAGAACTTAAAAGGAAACTTTCCCAACTGTCCGCTTTTCAAGGCAAAAAAGTTTCTACCCTGGTTCGAGAATCTATTGAAGAAAAGCTAAAACAAATTGATAAAGAGATATTTGGGGAAAAAATGAAATGTGCCTATCAGGAGTTGGCACAGGAGAATCTGAAAATTTCAGAGGATTTCAAGTACATTGATACCGAAAATCTTTAATGAGGTAAACTTATGTCTATTATTCAAGTTAAGCGGGGCGATATCTATTATGCGAATCTTGATCCGGTTGTGGGAAGGGAAACAGGCAAAACCCGGCCAGTGCTTGTGATTCAAAACGACATTGGCAATATGTACTCACCAACTACCATTGTGGCCGTGATAACTGAATATTCAGAAAAAAAAGCATCCTATCCCATCTGTGTTGCCATCAAAAAGGAAAACGATCTTAAAAAAGATTCAATCGTTAATTTATCCCAGATTAGAACCATTGACAAAAACAGGCTGATTACCCCAAAATCAGGCACACTCCCAAACGATTTCATGAAAAAGGTTGACAATGCATTAAAGAACAGCCTGGCGCTTAGTTGATCATACAATCCATCTGCATAAAAAGAGTCTTTTGTCTGTCCCGTTAAATTCCGTAGGACAAGCGTAGCGTATTTAACCGGGGCAACCTGTGGATTGCCTT
>CAZSYH010000117.1:0-1728 GCA_964610735.1 uncultured Syntrophaceae bacterium
TCTATGTTTATAAGAGAAACTCTTTGGGATGTCCACTAAATCGGGGGAAGACCAAATCGATTTTCTCTTGAAACTATTTTGTGGACTCGTAGATACTGTTTCCCGGAAAAGACATGAAAACTATCCTGCTGAGGATATCATAGAAAATGAGATATGAGTTGTCAGGAGCCTTGCAGTTTGATATTAAGGAAAAACAGCATCCAACTCAAATGAACTACCCCGAAGCAAGCTGAGGGGAATTAAATTCCTACAGATTTCGCGGCGCATTTCAAGTGATTAGAGTAATCCATGTAATCTGCGAAATCTGTGGATTAACACCAGTAGAAGAAGGTGAAAATATAAAAATGGGGGTTTTTAATGGGAGATTATAATTACGCGGTCCCTGTGTCTTCGGCGGATGAAGGCGCGAGGGCGGCTTTTATTCGAAAGACATACCAGCATCTCGCGTTTGCCATTTTGGGCTTTGCCGGTATGGAATTTCTGTTAATTGATTCATCACTGGCATCCGCTATGGCTGCCAGAATGACAGGAGGGTTTTCCTGGTTGATTGTTCTCGGCGCTTTTATGGGCGTTTCATGGATTGCCAACAGGTGGGCCCTGTCATCTACTTCGAGGCAGATGCAATACGCCGGTCTCATTACCTTCGTGGTAGCAGAATCGGTTATCTTTCTCCCTCTCCTGTTTATTGCCAGAACGTACGACGCCAACATAATACCAATGGCCGGTATCTTTACGCTGTTCTTATTCGGAGCCCTGACCTATACGGCCTTTACCTCCGGGAAGGATTTCTCATTTCTCGGCGGAGCACTGAAGATCGGGGGAACTGTAGCTATTGGGGTGATTGTCGCGAGTATGATTTTCGGCTTCAGCCTGGGAATATTATTCTCGGCTGCAATGATTCTGTTTGCAGGGGGGGCAATTCTTTACGACACATCTAATATCATGCGCCACTACAACACGGATCAGCATGTCGCGGCCGCGCTGTCCTTATTCGCGTCAGTCGCCCTTCTGTTCTGGTACATAATTCAATTTTTCATGGCGCTCTCAAATGACTGAGCAAGGAGAACCTCTTGGACATAAAAACTCTTTCCATCGTATTTGCCGCTGTTTTTATTGCTGAACTCGGCGATAAAACACAATTAGCCACAATGCTCTTTGCTACGGATAAGAATGTTAGCAAACTGACGGTATTTTTCGGTGCGTCTCTGGCCCTTATCCTTGCTTCAGCTTTAAGTGTCCTTGCGGGAAGCTTTATTTCCAATTATATTAGTGAAAAGTCTCTCGCCATAATTGCAGGGATCGGATTTATCGCTATTGGCGCGCTGACTATTTTCAAGGCTTAAACAACGTTTTATTATTATGATATGAGCATGGTGGGTGGAAACCACCTTTATTTCACACGGCGAATGCCTGTTCTTCATTAAGTAAACGGTCATTATATGCAGATTTTCAGCTGGCTATGGGACATAGCCGTCCTTCACAATCTGATAGCGGGGGCCCCTGCCCTTTTCCTCCTGCTCTTAATCGTCATCTGCATAGCGGTACTGTCCAAGGGCGCGGACTGGATGATAGACGGCGTTGTCACACTGGCAGAGAGAACCGGTCTTCCCAAGATCGTAATCGGAGCGACCATTATCTCTCTCGGCACCACTATGCCGGAGGCATTCGTGTCGGTAATGGCGGCATGGATGGGAAATCCGGGTCTCGCTCTGGGAAATGGCGTCGGTT
>CAZSYH010000117.1:1828-4196 GCA_964610735.1 uncultured Syntrophaceae bacterium
GTAATGGCGGCATGGATGGGAAATCCGGGTCTCGCTCTGGGAAATGGCGTCGGTTCCATAATCGTCGACACCGGCCTGATCTTCGGTCTTGCCTGCATACTGGCGCCGATTCCGGTCAATCGCTTCATCCTCAACAGAACGGGCTGGGTGCAGGTTGGGGTTGCCACACTTCTGGTCATTATTTCAATCCACGCCCTCCTTTCAATGGCCGGAGGACCAGTGCTGAACAGATGGGTTGGGATCTTTTTCCTGATACTCCTTGCGGCCTATATGTACGTGACCTACAGGTGGTCCAGGCAGGACACAGGCTCAAATGAACAGAATCACAACACCGATGCCAAAACCACAAATACGTGCAGGTGCTGGGTAATGATTGTGGGTGGATTGTTAATGGTCGTCGCCGGGGCGCGTATACTGGTTCCAGCGGCAGCCGAAATCGCGTTCAGAATCGGTGTGCCTGAGGATGTCATCGCCGCCACACTGGTGGCCTTCGGCACTTCGCTGCCGGAGCTCATGACCGCCTTTGCATCCATCCGGAAGGGTCATCCTGATATCATCGTCGGGAATATCGTGGGAGCCGACGTACTCAACTGCCTTTTTGTCATAGGGGCCGCGGCAGCAGTCAAACCACTTTCCATACCGTCAAACTTCTTCATCTTTCACTTTCCCGCCATGCTTATTATCCTTTACTCATTTCGGACATTCATCTTTATGAACAGGGACGGAGGGTTCAGGAAGTGGCAGGGAATGTGGTTACTTGGTGTTTACCTGATCTACGTGATACTTCAGTATACCATCAATATCGGCATCTCCGGATAGCTTCCGGCTCATATCACAATCATCCCCTCATATCTCTCGCGAAGTTCATTATCCAGACCTTCACGATCCATCTTTACCGCGAGAGGAAGATAATCCATAATATCCTGAGCTGTCATGCCATCTTCCCCTTCATATTCCGCTGCGAGATCGCCAGAGACTCCATGTATGAATACACCCTTTCTGACCGCGTCCTCCACGGGCAGCCCCAGTCCGAACATGGCGGCAATTGTGCCGGTGAGTACATCGCCTGATCCGGCCGTTGCCATCCCCGGATTTCCACTGAGATTTATAAAAATCCTTCCATCGGGATATCCTGTAAGCGAGTGAGCGCCCTTCATTACGATAATCGCGTTCAGGTCACGAGCGGCGTTCTGCAACGCACCTATCCTGTCTGCCTGTATCTCTTTCACATCAGCGCCCGTGATTCTGGACATCTCTCCCAGGTGTGGTGTCAGAATGGTAGGCGACGTTCTTTCTCTGAGAATCTGAAGATCCCCGCACATAGCGGTAATCCCATCCCCGTCTATCAGCAGGGGCTTTTTGATATCGCGGGCGAGTTCTCTCACAAGCATCTGTGTCTCTTCATCAAGCGACAGACCCGGGCCCAGCACAACCATATCCACCTTCTCCGAAAGTTCCAGCAGGGCATCTTTATTTTTGAAGGCAATACTGCCGGAAACAGTCTCTTCCTGGGGAATAAAGACAAGCTCACTTCCCTTGCCGGCTATAAAGGGCGTGATAGATCGTGGGGATGCCAGTCGCGCGTATCCGCCTCCAGCCTTCATGAATGAAAAGGCCGCGAAATAAGGGGCCCCGAAATAACCGGAGGCGCCTGCTATAAAGAGGACATCGCCAAGATCTCCCTTATGGACGTCCGCGCCTCTCGGCGGGATCTCCGGCGTAATATTTATTTCGACCTTTATGGAATCATCGTTGTAGTGCGAAGGGGGAAAGGATATGTGTGTTACATACAATTTCCCGCACAGAGCATATCCCGGAAAGAGCATATTTCCCACCTTGGGCAGTCCGAATGTAAGGGTATAATCCGCCTTCACCGCCGCGCCCATAATCATTCCCGTGTCGCCGTTGACACCCGATGGTATGTCAACACTGAAGATCGGTTTCCCACTGTCATTTATCATTTCTATAACATCCCGGTACAGTCCCTCGACGTCCCGAGCAAGGCCTGTCCCGAAGATCGCGTCTATGATCCCGTCGGAATCGAGCACACATGCCTTCGCGGAGTCCACATCAACAATCTCTGTGATCTCTATGGAAAGCTTTTCAATAATATTAAAATTCACCTTCGCGGAACCCGTGAACCGTTTCGAGTCACCGACAATAAAAACTTTTACATCTCCGCCGTTTGAGTGCAGTTTTCTCGCGACAACGCACCCGTCTCCTCCATTGTTCCCCACACCACAGAAGACAGCAAACTTCCTGCCCCTTACACCCAATTTGGTCTGGATAACGCCAAACGTGGCAAGACCCGCGTTTTCCATCAATAGCTTATCTTCTATTCCGAACTTCTCTATGGCTGTCCTGTCCA
>CAZSYH010000118.1:0-4125 GCA_964610735.1 uncultured Syntrophaceae bacterium
TCCTTGCCTGTTCCGCTTTCCCCCATGATCAGCACGGTAGCCCGGCTTGACGCGACCCTTCCCACCATGTTTATTATAGCGTCCATGCCGGGGTCCTTATAGATAATCTGCCCTGGCGAAGTCTCTTTCTTCCATAGTTTCTGGCGAAGAATCTCGTTTTCTCTGAGGAGGGTTTGCCGTTCTGAAATTCTGTCAATAAGGATGATCAGCTCGTCTAGATTAATGGGTTTGGCAACATAATCCACAGCGCCGAGCTTCATTGCATCCACTGCCGTCTCTATTGTACCGTACGCTGTCATCATTATGACGCTGATTTCCGGGTTGATGTTTTTTATCTTCTCCAGCACTTCTATTCCGTTCATTCCCGGCATTTTGAAATCAAGGAGGAGCAGATCGAAATGACCGCCTTGCACCCGTTGTATGGCGATGTTTCCATCTTCGGCTTCCGCGACCTTATGCCCTTCTCCGGCGAGGAAATCCTTAAGCATTTCTCTTTGCGACTGCCCGTCTTCAACAACCAGTATGTTCAATTTACCCATCACTCTTTACCCTTTTCTCTGTTTTCCACGGGGAGCAGGACATCAAATGTTGTTCCCGAACCAACCTTGCTCTCAACATGAATCTCTCCGCCGTGGCCTTGTATTATCTCATGTACCAGGGAAAGCCCAAGGCCCAGGCCCTTCTCTTTTGTTGTATATTCCGGGTTGAATATCTGGTCTATCTCATCAGGCGTCAACCCGCACCCGGTGTCTGATATTTTTATACTTATCATGCCTCTTCCATCCGGTTCGGCAGAGATAGTGATGGTACCCCTGCCGGGGATGGCCTCCATTGCGTTCTTCATAATGTTGTAAAAGGCCTGTCTCAACTTGTCCACATCCATGGGTATAATCAGAGGGCTGGAATCTTTCCAGACGGTCTTTATGGCAATGTCCTTAAGATCGGCTTCTTCTCTTATGAGACCGACAATTCTCTCCAATACATAGGTGATGGAGTGGTCACTGAATTCCAGGCGGCGGTTTCGGGAAAAGATGACAAACTCTTCTACAATTCTGTTCAGGCGCTTTATCTCTTCGCTGATAATCCCTGTAATATGCTGAAATCCTCTTTTCTTTTCCTCTTCATCTGGGGGGTATTCACGCCGGATTCTCTGGCTGGCCATACTGATCGCGTTCAGGGGGTTGCGGATTTCATGGGCTACTCCGGCCGCGAGTTGACCCAGCGCGGACAGCTTTTCAGCCTGATGGAGACGATCCCCCATTTCTTCCATTCTCAGCGAATACTTTTTCTGGTTGAGGTATAGAACAAACATTGACAGGACGCCTATTGACATGATGAAAATCATGAAAGTTATCATTCTGTTTCTGTTTTCCCTTAATATCTTATCGCTGCTCTCACGATTAAGGCCAAGGCGGGCGAATCCTGCAATCTTCTTGTCGAGACGCACCGGAACTGTAATTTCGAGAAGTTCACGTCCGCCGGAAGTCACCTTGCGGCTTGTCTTTTTCAGTTTTTCTTTCATCACATCAAGGGCGATATCATCGATCCTGTCGGACCCCTCCCGGATATCGCCGGCCTGATCCAGCACCTTGCCATCTTTGTTTATTACCGCGAGATAGGTCAGTCCCTGACCAAGTCCAACTTCTTTAATAGCCCTCTTTATGACAACTTTGGTACTCCAGTATTTTAGCCCCGCACTGTCGAGGGCTACCAATATGGTACCGCTTCCGTCCTTACGGCGAAGAGCGATATATCCTATCTCGTTAAGTTTCCCAAACCTGTTAAAGAGGTCTATAATCAGGCCTTCGTCTCCTGCCATATTCTGGTTCGTTCCTGTCAGGAGATCTGCGAGAAACTCCCTGCTCTTGAATACTATTCTGCCGCGCTCATCGAGAACGGCGATAAGCCACAGGTTCTCACGGTCGGAAATTTTTCTCAGGTCTTCCTCGTCCAGGTGTTCAGCCTTCCATTTGGTGTCAATTTCGCGCGCCAGGGCAACAAGACCGTTAATGAGGGCCTTTTGAGGGGAAAATTCCTCATCGTTGAGGGGAACAAATGCGTTATCTCTTTCCTCCTTATCTTCTTTGAGTGCCTGGTATAGGTAGGCGAGATTTTCCTGGGCTACGTTTTCCACGGCTGTTATGATGTCAAGGCCCCTGTTTTCCATAAAGCCTACCAGTGTTTTGTCAAGACGTCTCATGTCCATGATTCCCATAACAAGTATGAGAGAGAGGAAAAGCAGCATGACGAGGGCCACTATCAAGGGTCGCAGAAAGGCTCCCTTATGCCTCGGAGATGAACTATCCCAGTCTGCATATTTCGGAAGTTTCATTTTCATTTCCTTCGGATAAGTGTTCCTTCGGTTACGTGCTGTGGTTATACCACAACTTATACCTGTATAATAGTTTGAAAATCTGGAGGTGTTATTCTGAAAGCCATCCTTGTTCGACAATTTTGTCGAAGTTGCCTTGTGGATATGCCGGTAACCGGCTTATATTCATTACTTTTTGGGGTAACCACCATTGACGGTTTCGACATTTTTCCCGCATGAGATGTTCTTATTCGGGAACGGTTTTTCATGTATATCTTTAAGTATCATATGGTTAGCAGCAATGGCATGGAAAATGCTTATCTAAACCGGTAATTAAGCCGGAGATTCCCTCCTGTTTTTCCGGTCTTAAACCCTGGAATAAGATAGAGTGAGCTTGCGGTTTTTATCTCCTGAAGACCGCAAGCTCATAGAGTCAAGAGTCCCAGTCTGAAATCCCCCTCTCCATTCTTTAATTCCATTTCGACACATTTGCAGTGAGTTGACGTTGCGTGGATTTTCCATTCCAGCAAAAATCTGTGATCTGTTCCGGAATGTTTTCAGCACTATAAAATTCCGGTTGACACAGATTTTCTGAACGTATAGTAACAGCTACTGTTTAGCAGGTAAAAATGCGAGAAGGAGACATTTATGAAGACACGGATGACTGAGCTTTTTGGAATCAAGTACCCTATTATGTTAGCCGGGATGAGCTGGGTCAGTATCCCTGAGATGGTGGCTGCTGTTTCCAATGCCGGCGGACTGGGCATCCTGGCTACAGGGCCTTTGGGTGTAAAAGAAACGAGAGAGTCTGTCCGCAGAATCCGGGAACTTACGGACAAACCATTCGGGGCGAACGCAACGCTCCTTTTCCCGGGGGCGAGAGAAAACGCGAAGGTGCTGCTCGAAGAGAAAGTTCCCGTCATTAATTTTTCCCTCGGCAAGGGGGACTGGCTGGCGACCGGCGCTCATGAATACGGGGGAAAGGTTGTTGCCACAGTTGTTAACGAACATCACGGGCTTGCGGCGCAAAAACAAGGCGCGGATGCTCTTGTTGCTACCGGATATGAAGCAGCCGCGCATGGAGGCGACGTAACATCTCTGGTACTGGTCCCCAGTATAGTGGATGCAGTGAACATCCCTGTAATAGCTGCGGGCGGTTTCGCGGATGGCAGAGGACTTGCTGCCGCGCTGGCGCTTGGAGCCGAAGGCATATCCATGGGAACACGCCTGATGGCAACACAGGAAAGTGGACTCCACGAGAACTACAAAAAACTCTCCCTTGAAAAGGGAGTAACCGATACAATCTACGGAAATTATTTTGACGGGCTGGGCTGTCGTTCACTGAAAACACCGGCGGCCGTTAAGGCATACCGCAAAGGTTTTCTGGGTATGCCTGATTTTCTGGCCGCGCTCATCAATTCCCGAGATATTGCAAAGATGTTGAATCTTCCCTACTTCAAACTGTTTATCGGCGTGCTTTTATCGGGGGCCAAGAACTCGGTGATGATGGCCTACCTTGCAAATGCCTTTAAGGCGATAAGCCTGGCAACCGAAAAGGGAGACACAAAGAAGGGCGTGCTTACTGTAGGGCAATCTACCGGCCTTCTTCATGATATACCTGCAGTCTCCGAGCTGTTCGAGCGAATGGTGCAGGAAGCGCACGAGGCGCAGAAAAGAATTTCCGCCGCCATTGAATAAGGGATAAATCCCCTCACATGAAAAAGGGATTGCGGGTTACCCGCAATCCCTTGATTTTTTCTGGTGGAGCTGGACGGGATCGAACCGACGACCTCTTGAATGCCATTCAAGCGCTC
>CAZSYH010000119.1:0-4103 GCA_964610735.1 uncultured Syntrophaceae bacterium
AAAAATCTAATTTTGCGAATAAATTGACGGAAGTGCATGGGAATCGAACCCACCTCGTCCAATTTATTCACTAATATTATCAGATACTTATACCCATATACTATCTGCAGGTTAAAGAAAAGTTAAAGGATTTAATAATCTTCTGTTTATGCCTATTTCTATAAATCAGCTCTGTTTTGTTCTTTTTGTAGTCGAGGAAATCGAGAGTAAAGAAAAAGTAGAGGATTTCTTTCTGTAATGATTAGAAAGATGGTTACTGCTTTGCCCTTGATGACCGGATTTCCCCAAATCTTCGTAATGCTCGTCTATCATTTCTCTCATATTCTTTTCCTCCATAAGTTTTTTTAGGGCGGAAAATTAGAATTTTGCCCTATACCTTACTCAGAAAAGTCAACCGTTTTGCTGTAACAGTTCAATATTGTTGATATTATAGAGGGGTTCAAGACAAAGTTAATTCGGTGCAATATTGGGAATTATCAGCTTGATATGGGTAGCATAAGACAAAGATGGTTTTATTATCGTCAAGATAAAAATGAATTTATAAAGCCTATAGAAGGGAAGCATGCGATGTGATGTTGACTGCACCTGCAAGCCCTCAAAAGCATTCTGGAAGAAAATCAACTAGTACCCCTTGAAAGTTCTAATATAATATCCCTTGACAAGGTATTATAATGGGGTTAGTAGCTTGTCATTTTGTATTGATCTTGAATTTATCATGCATGCTTTTGAACAGCTGTAACCGGTGGGAGATTATGGTTTACTTCAGCTAAAGCCCTGTTTCTCGAAACGAGAGATGGGGCTTTTGTTTATTGTGAGGGGTTCCATACGGCAAAATTGCCATGTTAAGGTTACTTTACAAGACACATATAATCATTGTTCGGCAACCATAGAAATTAAAATAAGGGCTAAAGCTCAAAGCAATAGGAAGACCTAATAAGTTAACAGCAACAAAAGGAGAAACCAATATGTTTTCTGGAAAAAGAGTGACAATGTTAATGATTCTGGGAATCTTTTTTCTGATATTTTTTACACAAAATGCACTGGGAGCAGGTCCCTTCGGTTCCCTTGATAACCCTGTGGACGGTTCCGCAGTGAGTGGTACCGTCCAGATAACCGGATGGACACTGGATGATGTGGAGGTTGCCAACGTCAAAATTTACCGTATAGAAGGTGCAAGCTTAGTCTATATAGGTGACGGGGCCTTCGTGGAAGGAGCACGGCCGGATGTGGCAGCCGATTTTCCCTATTATCCCAATAGCCAGAAAGCCGGTTGGTCGTATTCACTGGTCACCAATTCTCTTCCAGATGGTGGTAACAGTTCCTATCCCATTCAGGTGATAGCTACCGACAATGAGGGAAACCAAATTACCCTTGGCACTAGTACCATTCATTGCGATAATGCCAATGCCGTGAAACCTTTCGGCAATATTGATACCCCTGCGCAGGGCGGTGCCGTTTCAGGCGCTTCTTATACCAACTCAGGATGGGTGCTGACACCACCGACAGACACAATTCCTATACACACCATTCCTACCGACGGCTCCACCATTCACGTTTATATCGATGGCGTTAATGTCGGGCACCCCATCTATAATATTTACCGGTCCGATATTGCAACCTTGTTTCCGGGTTATGCCAACAGCAATGGTGCGGGCGCATCTTTTACTTTCGATACCACCGCCTACACCGACGGTGTCCATACCATCCAGTGGACAGCAACCGATGATGCAGGAAACAGTGATGGCATCGGGTCACGATACTTTAATATACAAAACGGTCCTGTGGTTACTCCTCCCACAGTTACCACCACAGCCATTACCGGTATCACTGCTACCACAGCTTCAGTCGACGGCACTGTCACCAGTAACGGGGGCAAGTCGGTTACAGAACGAGGGGTGTGCTGGAGTACATCCGTCCATCCGCTTGCCTCCTATAGCCATACCACCGACGGCACAGGCACCGGAACATTTACCAGCACCCTCACCGGCCTGATTCCGGGCACCACCTATTATGTCAGGGCATATGCTACAAATACGGCTGGCACGGCTTATGGCAATGAAGTCTCTTTTACCACTCAGGAAGTGGTTATCCCCCCTCCCTCCGACTCCGACGGCGACGGCCTGCCCGACTGGGAGGAACAGGGTCCTGATGGAAACGATCCCGGCTATGACGGCAACGGCGACGGCATTCCGGATTGGCAGCAGGACAATGTCACCTCCTTCCACACCTATGATCAGCAGGGCGGCAAACATTACATCACCCTGGCGATCCCTTCGGGACAGTGGATTGAGTATGTTCACACCCAGAGGGCCTTTGACACCCCGCCCCCGGAAGGGGTCAGTTTCCCATACGGGCTCTTCTCCTTCACGCTCGCGGGACTCCAAGCGGGCGGAGCCACCACCATGACCATCTACCTGGGCGGTACGCCGCCACAGACGTATTACAAATACGGGAAAACCCCGGATGGCTGGTGGGACCACTGGTACAAGTTCTCCTATGATGGGCAGACCGGCGCCGAGGTCGTGGGCAACACCGTTGTTCTGCACTTCATAGACGGACAAAGGGGAGACCATGACCTGGAGGAG
Organism: uncultured Syntrophaceae bacterium; assembly: GCA_964610735.1. Classification (GTDB taxonomy): domain Bacteria; phylum Desulfobacterota; class Syntrophia; order Syntrophales; family UBA2210; genus UBA2210. Next base: position 2,586 of record CAZSYH010000119.1, read on the forward strand.
AATGGAAGAATCGCCGACCCGGGCGGTCCTGCGGAGATCGCACCCCATGAGGGTCTCTATTTTCCTTACCTGGTTTCAACCAATGATGAGAAGACGGAGATCGGGATCATCAACACCGAAAACTATACCTGCACATCCACGATCTCCTATTACGGGGAAAACGGAGATCTGATCAAAACCGCCACGATCACGCTGTGGCCAAACGGGAAGGCCACTGTTTTATCCGACAGCATCCCCCCCAACAGTGAAAGCGCTATCGTTTCAGGAGACGGAAATCTTTTGGGCTATACGAGATATGTCAACGCCCAGGGGAAGAGATGCGCATGGCCTGCCGGCACATCCCTGCAGAAATCTCTCTCCGTTCCCCATACGGCCGTGGATGCGAACTGGGCAACATCCATTTGCCTGTTCAACCCCAGCGATGATGCTGTGGAGGCCACCCTGGCCTATGAATCCGGGGCATCCGGCAGTCTCACGTTGAATCCAAAGTCCCGGAAATTCCTCTGGCTGGGCGAGACGGAATCGGTCGTTTCAATCAGTTCCACCGGATATATCTCAGGGATGGAGCTGTTCGACAGCCTGATTCCCGGGGGGGACGCAGCGGCCCTGTTGCTCAGGGAGCGTTCCCTGAATGCGCTCTATGTGCCCTCCATCCTCTACGGCTCGGGAGAGTTTACCGGCATCGGCCTCAAGCACTACTACAACGGCACCATCAATGTCACCGGCCACAGCGCTGCGGGCGAGACGGAAGAGATCTCCTTTGGCACCCAGCCGCTGGGAACACAGAGATCACAGAGATCACAAAGCCGGATGGCGTTCAATATATCCGGGATGCTGGGGGATGAGAATCTGTGGGCCGGTATATCCGGAGAGGCTGACTTTACCACCCCCTTCGGAACACCCTTGCTTCATTTCCGGGGGCTTGCCGTATATGGAAAAGACGATACGGGGAAACTGGGTGCGGTCAATCTGAATGCCCTGAGATTCAAGGAAGGGTTCATCGGCATTCTCTCCGCCGATCCGAATCCTGCCGTTGCACTGCTTAACCCTAACACGGCGGAGGCCACGGTCACGGTGACGGGCTACAACGCCTCGGGAGAGGCCCTGGCAGGCGACACCATGAAAATCGCCGCCGGATCGAACTGGACCGGGACCTTCAGCGATCTCCTGGACGACATCTCCCCGAATCAGGTGACCCATGTCAAAATGGTATCCGATGTGGATCTCTACGGATTTGAAACGGTCTATACCGATGATCGCATGGAGGTGCTGCCGGTGCAGGGAATGGAGTAGATTGGGATTGATGGAGAGGACGGAAAAAGACCTCGCTGAGATTTCATTGGTAATATGAGCATTACTATCCGTAATGCTCAGTACATACAACTATTCATCACTCACCCTTTGTATTTGAAGTCAGAGAGTGCGGTTCATGGATAAATGACATTGTCCGGACCTTGAGGTCACTACTAACAAATGATTTCGATCAAAGGGGAATACTGAGGGTTACCGTTGGAAGTG
>CAZSYH010000120.1:0-4086 GCA_964610735.1 uncultured Syntrophaceae bacterium
GGTCTATCTTGGCAAAATCAGTGATTCAGAAGCGATCCGCTGGATGGACATCCTGCATGGAAAATAGGATTGGCCAAGTGATGCTATCAGAAGCAAAGAGGTCTTTGGGGTAACAAAATATTGATCGGCCAAAACAGTCAAGGCTTCTCAAGAGCATAGATTGCCATGATTCTTTCTGAAAGTGAGTTCTCTCTAATTTTCAGTGCAATGAGCTGCTTCAGCCAGTATTTGCTGAACTGCTAGCATTTCTCCCACTTGACTGTTGGCCCCTATTGTCACAAAATAATCATTGGCCGAAGTCCATATTTATTTGATTTCAGAATGAAACTTCCGCTTTTCATTGTTCATGAATTGAAGTAGGCTTGCATAGAAATTCGGCAAATACCTACATTGTTGAAACGGGTCATAACTTAACAACACTACTTTAGTGGGATTGGCTGAGGCCTTGTCATGTCTTAGAAATGAAAGGAAGATTCGGTATGAAAATGAAGTGGGATGCGGAGCCCAAACAAGACAGATTTGATCCAGTGAAAGATCGGGAAACGATGAAAGCGGTTGTTACCGCCGGTAATGGAGGATACGACAAACTACAGTGCCGCGTGGTCAGCCTTCCGACGGTTAAATCGGGTGAGGTTCTGCTGCACGTCCTCGCCGCCGGGGTCAACAACACCGAAATCAATACACGTGTCGGCTGGTACTCCTCCTCGGTAACAACTAGCACCGAGGATGCTGCAATTGTTGAAGAAGAACAAGCAAATACAAAGAAGGATGGGGGATGGAACGAGGCAACCCCATTTCCATTTATCCAAGGCACAGACTGCTGCGGACGTATTGTTGCCGTTGCTCCTGATGGAGACAAGGACACCATCGGGTCTCGCGTTCTCGTGCGTGCATGCATGCGTCAGTTCGGCTTTAAATCCATGGAAAATATTTGGATGGGCTCTGATTTCGACGGCGCCTTCGCCCAGTTTGTCAAAGTTCCTGCCGATGAGGTGTTCGCACTGAACTGTGATTGGAGTGATGCCGAACTTGGTACAATCCCTTGTGCCTACGGAACTGCTGAAAACATGGTGCATCGTGGGGGAGTATCTCAGGGGGAACATGTTCTGGTACCTGGAGCTTCAGGCGGTGTTGGCTCAGCCGTCGTGCAGCTAGTAAAGCGACGGGGCGCTACCGTGACGGCGATTGCGGCAAAAAAGAAGATGGAACAGGTCCTTTCCATCGGAGCGGATCGTGTCATAGATCGTGACGACGATGTCGTTGCCAGTCTCGGTGAAAACTCGGTGGATGTGGTTATTGACAATGTTGCTGGGCCAGCTTTTGGCGGATTGCTGAAGGTACTGAAGCGAGGGGGACGATACGCATCTTCCGGGGCAATCGGAGGGCCACTGGTGACATTCGATATGCGAACTTTTTATCTGAAGGATCTGACGTTGATAGGATGTACCGCATGGGATGAGCCGGTGTTCCCGAATCTTGTTTCTTACATCGAGCGTGGCGAGTTGCAGCCGCTTGTGGCAAAAACATTTCCGCTGGAAGAGATTGCGGAAGCGCAACGCGAGTTTATAGAGAAAAAACATGTTGGCAATTTCGTCCTGATTCCGCCGCCGTTGGACGATTGATGTATGGTAGGTATTGTATTGTAGCTGAGTCTTTAGCTTTAATTATCGCGAGAGTTTCATTAATATAAAACATATAGACAGTCCGCCAATACTACTCACGCTCCTACTCCCGTCATTTTTTATTAGGAGCATGCACCCAGTTCAAATACTAAGCTTTACTATAGTTGATCGGACCAGATCATTGAATCCGGGATGAAACATACTACTACCTAGCAACTTATTTCCCGCTCATCCCGGCTATGATGTTCTTCCTACATCATTTTGTGAGTTGCAACTATCACTTTTACAGTTCCTTCTCCTTGAATATATTCTTTAATTTTGTTTCTCTCTTTCATCTTTGTATTTTTTAAACTGCTCAACTAAATATTGAGCCCTTCATCATTATTTATTAAAGAAAATGCTGACTAAACTTGCCTTCTGCTTGATGTTTTGAATTGTTATGGTTAGTTATATATCTGAAAAGAACAATGTTAACTTATTTTGTGTGCCTCCCTGACGAAGAATTACCCTTCAGAGAGGCACATTCTGCTCATTCCCGCGGTAAAATCTTATTGACCAATTTCAATACCTTTGCACCTTAGGCAAGGCAACACAGGTTTACTAAGGGGTAGGGTAGATATTATGTATTAGCTATCCTAATACATAATATCGGGCCAATTTTTTTCCCCGCACGGGATAGAAAACACAGGGATCGCGCTGAGCCGGGTGGTCATCTCAGCGACACTTCCGAGAAAGGCATGTTTCATTGCTGTCTTTCCACGAGTGCCTATAACAATAATATCAACATTCTTCTCTCTCGCAAACCTGATTATTTCGTGGTATGGCTGGCCCTCTTTTATGACAATTTCAAAGGGAACACTCTCTATCTTTATCTTTCCCGCATAGCGCTCTTGAAGCTCATTCTCCAACTCTTTTCTAGCGGTTTCTCTTATGGACTCTGCCAGTTCCGGATAAGCGGCTTCTACTTTACCCTCAACATATGACTGACTTGCCATATTATCGTTTACGTGTAAGATGTGGAAAAAACCTTCATCTCTCTTGGCAACACCAAAAGCGTACCAAAAGGCGTGATCTGCACATTCAGAAAAATCTGTGCAGAAAAGAACTTTTTTGTATTTGGGATATTCAAACATTTTTCTCTCCTTTCTTTTTTTACTTTAACACCTACAATAAATCTTTACAGTCTTTATATATACTTACGCGGAAATCAAATACAGTAGCTTTGTCGAATAAAAACTCTCAAAGTGCATTGGTTTTAACAAGATCTAAAGCCCCATCTCTCATTTTGAGAAACGGGGCTTTGATGATAAGAACATAATCCCCTCCCGTGGTTACAGCTGCTCAAAAACACATACGATACGTTCAAGATCAAAAACATGATAAACCACTAACTCCATAGCAGTGTCTTGTCAAGCGATTTCATAGAGAAACTTTCAAAGGGTAATCATCGATTTTCTCCTGAAAAGATCCTGAGGACTTGTAGGTGTAAGATGGAATATTAGATGAATCGATTTCATCGATTATCCGAACCTAAGAACATTCCTCGGTAAATATTGGCCCGATGTGTGACATGACCCACTTGTTTATACTAATATCTATTTTTACCGGTTTTCTGTCTTCTATCTTCCCTTGATAAAACTTAGCAGGAATGTTTCCAGGATTTCCAAAGTTTTTCTCTCACAAAAAGATCAAAGATGTCTGCATCGAGGTGATTGTCCTTCACCATAAATCCGAGGATTTTGATTGCCTGAGCCTCTGTATTTCCTTCCCGGTAAGGCCTATCTCTGGCAGTTAAAGCCTCAAAAACATCAGCCAATGCTAAAATCCTGGCCTGAAGAGGAATTTCGTCCCCCTTTAATCCGAGAGGATAGCCTGTACCATTAAGACGCTCATGATGAGAGCTTGCATAAGCAGGCACATTTTTCAACTTTTTGGGGAACGGCATCTGTGAGAGCATTTTAAAAGTGATTGCGGCATGACTATTCATTACATCTCTCTCAGCATCCGTCAGTGTTCCCTTACGGGTAATAAGGTTTTGAACCTCATCATCGTTCAGTAAGGTTTGTCGCTCGCCATCCATTACCCATTTTCTCCCGGCAATATCCTGCACTCGTTGAATATCCTCGTCCGACATAAACTCAGCACCTTGATTTATGGCACTGATAAAATGATAATCTTCTTTCAACCTCTCTAATTCATTTTCATAATCCTCAGAGGATGTCTCTGTATTGGAAATATCCTTCTTATCCCGGCCTTTCCGAAGCAGATTGATCTCTAAATCTCTCTTTATTATCTCAAAACGAGTTTTTAACAATTCAATCCGATCATATACTGTCCTTAGCTTTGTAGGTTTATCCATAACATATTCCGGAACCGCCACCTTACCAACGTCGTGAAGCCATGCTGAAATTCTGAGTTCATTTATCTGATCTTTATCAAAATAAACATCTTTAAATGGACCTCC
>CAZSYH010000121.1:0-1762 GCA_964610735.1 uncultured Syntrophaceae bacterium
TCCTCCATGTGAAGCCCATGTCCGCATTTTGGAAAGGATACCAGCTTGGCATCCGGGATCTGCTCTTTCTGGTACTCACTTGTTTCCGGCAAGTATAGCTGGCTTTCTTCTCCATAAGTAATAAGACATGGCACTGTAATCGTCGGCAGAACGGACCGGTAATCCCGGATGGCCATCGCAATCCACATGTTTATCATGACATGCGGCGTATTCTTCTTTGCCTGCTTGCGGACCCAATCGTACTCGTCCTGGTCATACCCTGATTTGGCAAACGTGGTTGGTACGAATTGATCGGTGAAGACGCCCCAGTCCTTACACATTGCAGCCAGAGTAGCCAGGTTATTCTTATGACTGTAATTACCGTACAATCCATACTTCCACTCTTCATCAGTTATCAACTTGGGGGTCATGTCTATGAAGCACAACTTACCGAGATTGTCACACCCAAACTGTTTTACGTATTCCCAGATGATGTGTACACCCATGGACCATCCAATCAACGAAACCTCTTTCAGGCCGAGATAGTCTATCAACTCCCCAAGATCTAAAGCAAATTGTTTCATAGTCAGGAAACGCTCCGGAACATCGGAATCCCCATGGCCTCTCAGATCGTAGTGAACGACCCTGTAACGCTTCGACAGCTCCGGTGTCTGCTTTTTAAAATGTCTGCGGTTGCACGACCAACCGTGCACTAAGACAACAGGCTTCCCATCTCCTTTTTCCTCGTAATAAATCCTAACATTATCATCGGTGACATAGTACGGCATAATAAAACCTCCTCTGGTTGACAAGATTTCGTTTTTTGATCAAAGCCCTATAGGATAGATCGGACTGTGTCAAAGCATCCTAAATCCCCAAATTCACGGTAGGGTAAATATCTTGTGTAAATTTATAAAGGTACAGAAAAAGGTGCTTTTCCCCATTCTCCCCCCACGCGTCTTCTTACCTCACTGGTTTGCTTTTTTGTAGTTTGTCGGACCGTTGGGCCATTGGGACTTGTCATACCAATCTTCAGGATAGCCGACTTCCTGGACCATTTTCCCGGGCGCATTTACATAGCCATCGTCATAACGGGCCACAAGAATCCAGGCAAAATTCCACCAGTCTTTTACAACCTGGTCGGCCTGCGTTTCGCAGTATGTAGTGAGCAACTGCCGCGCCTTTTCCGGGTCTTTTTTATAAAGAGCAAGCGCCTGCTCATCCACCTTCTTGATACCTTCGATTTCAGCGAGTTCGATTTCGTCCTGTTTCTGCTGAATATCTTTGATCATATAGCTGTACTTCAGACCCGCCCAGTTGGCCACAAAGTTAAAGGCCCACCACGCGCTCTTCTGGTTAAGTTTTGTTGTGTCACATGTGTAATATGGAGCGGCGATATTTGTGACCCCTGCATAGAAGGGTACATAGCAGGTACTCATCGGCTCATCAGGACCGAACCATACCAGACCCCCGATGGGATCCGGCAGCCAGCCGCGTGCCTGGCAGACATAGCTGAATCCACAGCGGTAAATGGAAATCGTACGTTCCCACGCGCCTTTCAGTTTGGCGTTCGGATCACCGGTATCGCCCCCCGCGTCCATGGGGCCGGGGTAGCGGGAGGGGGAGCCGAAAGGCCCCGCGGTTACCCCTTTTGACTGATCAAACTCAGTCCCCTGATAGTAATCGCGGTACAGACTCATGACGTCACGGGCGCTGAGTTTCTTGTCCGGTTTAATAGAGAATGGATACTCTTTCGTGAAGCCATCTTTGACCCATGGCGATT
>CAZSYH010000121.1:1862-4032 GCA_964610735.1 uncultured Syntrophaceae bacterium
TCGGGCACTTTTTTTGCCACCCAAAGGCCGCCTGTGCCTTCAGGACTGGGTGCCATTTCTATGACCCAACCTTCTTTCGTATCCCCGATGGGCAGTGTTTCTCCCGTACCGTAGTAGCCCCAGGTTTCAATAAGATGACCGATCAGTTCAACGGCTTCGCGTGCTGTTTTACAGCGCTCCGCCGCAACGCGGCTCAGCTCAGCGCTGTAAAAAATAAGTTTGCCCGGTACCGGATCGGGTTGGATTTTGGTTCCGTCGGTGCACTCGCCGAACATAAGCTGATGCTCGTTCATGATGGCATAGCTGCCATCGAAGTACGCATAGGTATGCGCGACTTGCGGAATAAACCCCAGCGGTATGCTCTGAGGTTGATTGGGATCGACATAAGTCGGTCCCCGGTGAGTTCCTACGTAGCGGCGCAGTTCGTACCCGTGATATTCCGGTCTGTCGCCCAGCGATGAAGCATCGTAATATACAGGCCGGAGTGATCCGGGTTTATGATCTGCGGCCGGCACATAGACCAGACGCTGATCGAACAATTCGCTGTCGTCCGAATGAGCGACAATTACCGAGCCGTCCTGTGACGCACCCCTGGTGACGAGCATGGTCGTGCATGCCAGTGCTGACGTAAGATTCATCAGGCTTAGAACGAACGCTATAATGATCACTTTTTTCATAATAATGCCTCCTCTCTTTATTAAGTCTTACATGGTGTTACCCTATTTTCCCTATTTCCTTTTTATAAAGCGGCCAAGGTGTGTATCAAGCTTCAATGTATGATTGACTATCCAATCCACAACAAGAAGCTGGACTCTGAGGAGGATAAAGTACCTGTTGCTATCATCCAGTTCACGGATTTCCTGTTTGAGACTATTAAAATACTCTGAAAATTTAGCGTGTTGCCATTTCTGAAAATCAGTAAAAGGATATTTGTATTCTTCCATTAAATTCTCTTCGTCGTGAAAATGGCTGGTCACGTATGCATCAAGAAACGTGATGGCTTCGTTTACTTCTTCTATTTCACGATTCGTATGGAGAGCATCCAACAGTTTATTGCACTGCGAAAAGAGCGCGCGATGCTGATCATCAATCTCAGTTACTCCAAATTTAAAATCTTCAGTCCATTTAACTGCACGGGCTAATTCACCAGTGCTTTCATGTACACCAGTCTGGATGAATGCCTTACACCGGTCCAAATAAATTTGAGCGGGCCTGTCTAAGGGATTACGCTTGAGGCACTCCTGCAACATTTTTTTGGCAACATCAATATTTTTTAAATGGTAGTTGGCCAGAGTCTCCTCAAACATCCTTTTGGTGGCTGCTTTCCCCTCCTTAATATGAATTGGATCTTTTTCAAAAACTTCATACACCGATTGAGATTGCGCCTTGCCTTTGACGGTGACTCTATCAAGAAATCGAATGGAGATTCTCTCTGGGTGCTCAAGGGCATAGAAGGTCTGTTCACTTATCAGTAGCGGGACCCCATATTTTTTGCTCAACCCCTCAATCCGGGACGCAAGATTTACAGCATCGCCGATGACTGTTCCCTCCATCCTTTCACTACCTCCGATGGTGCCGAGCATTACAAGTCCGGAGTTAAGTCCTATCCCTATTTTTATAGGCTCATGCCCGGCACGTTTTCGATCAATATTATATTCCTCAAGCCTGGCTCTCATTGCGTTAGCACAATTTACGGCATCGTCGGCACTTGTGGAAAATAGCGCCATAATCGCATCTCCAATATATTTATCAATAATGCCATTGTGGCTCGCAATAACCGGCTCCATCTGACTCAGATATGAGTTTAAAAAATTAAAAGTTTGTTGAGGAGTTAATTCTTCAGATAAAGAAGTAAACCCGCGAATGTCAGAAAAGAGAATAGTAATATTTTTTTCAATCTGATCACCGAATTGGACAGAAGTGATCTCATCTTTTCCAAGTAAATTGAGAAATTGCTTAGGCACAAATCGTTCATAGGCCCTGATCAATGATTGAAAATGATTGGCACTGTTTTTTGTTGTCTCCATGGCCTACCTGTTTGTTTAGTAAGGTATTTACTGTTGTATTTTGCCAAAAATTGAAGCTCCCCACAACAAGGTACGGGGACTCTCCGATTGTTAAGGAAAATGTTTATTTTTTATTCGCTCGCTAACCCCGCCGCAAGCAGCGG
>CAZSYH010000122.1:0-4011 GCA_964610735.1 uncultured Syntrophaceae bacterium
AGAGGCTTATAGAGGATGGACCAGACAGTTTCAGGCTTTTACCGGGAGCAAAGATCCGCAATTGTTATCCGCGTCTGACGTAAAAGATTTTTTAACTTTTTTAGCAGTTAAACGGAAAGTATCTGCCTCAACCCAGAATCAGGCCTTTAATGCCCTTCTGTTTTTTTCAGGTATGTCATTAAAAATGAATTCGGTGATCTGAAAGACGTCGTAAGGGCGAAAAGAAAACCGTATATACCCGTTGTGTTGTCACGGGAAGAGGTTGACGCGGTTATTGAGTGTTTCTCATATCCTTATGACCTGATAGTCAAGCTTTTATATGGCTGCGGCCTTCGCTTGTCTGAATGCCTTAACCTTCGTATTCAGGATTTTAATTTTGATGTCTGTATCCTGAATGTCCATGACGGAAAAGGAAAGAAAGACCGAACAGTTCCTGTGCCGGAGGTCGACCGTTGATCTTGGTGTAATAATAAACAGGAAATTCAACGGAATTCCTAAATCTCAGGCGAGTACGCCTGAATCGGATGACCCTGTTTTTTGTATTTCGGAAATGACCCCAAAGTGATAAAGCTTTATCGCAATGTAAATAAAAGAGAGGGAGGGTATCATCCATGCCGCTGGTTTTTGTGAACGGAACAACTCTCAATTACCGGTTCGACGGACCCGAGCAAGGACCGATTGTGATGCTTTCGAATTCATTGGCCTCGGATCTGACTATGTGGGACTCACAGATTCCCGGTCTGGTGAAGGCGGGTTATCGAACGCTACGGTATGATAGTCGCGGACATGGCCGCTCTGGTGTACCTGCTGGTCCATACTCAATCGAGATGCTGGCGGACGACGCTGTCCGCTTAATGGACGCTTTCGGCTTGGGAAGGGTCCATTTATGTGGCCTTTCGATGGGTGGGATGGTCGGTCAGATGCTGGGTGCCCGGTATAGTGACAGATTGCTTTCGCTGACGCTCTGTTCTACGGCGGCCCACATGCCCCCCCGCGAAATCTGGGACGAACGCATTGAAACAGTGAGTGAAAAAGGCATGGATGCCGCAGTCGATGCCACCATCGACCGATGGTTCACAACGGCCGGTCAGGAGCGCTTGAAAACCGAGGTTACAAAGATCCGAAGCATGATTCTCGCTACACCGGTTAAGGGATTTTGTGCCTGCTGTGAGGCGCTTCAAGACATGGATATGCGTGATCCCATACGCGCCATTCCGACGAGAACCCTGATTATGGTTGGGGAGTATGATCAGGGTACTCCCGTATCGGCGGCACGGTTCATCCATGAACAGATAGCCGGTTCAGAATTGAGGATCATTCCGGACGCGGCCCATTTTGCCAATGTAGAGCAGTGCGACATTTTCAACGAAGCTCTTCTGGAATTCATAGGGACGGAGGATACATGATAAACCTGTACAGTCGCCGCCCCGAATAAATACCGCTTGTGATCCGGTTTGTCAGTTGATACAGGAGCAGATTGATGAAGATTGAAGATGTGAAAAAGGTTCTCATTCTCGGTGCGGGCAGCATGGGACAGCAGATCGGTTTCCAGTGCGCCCTTCACGGCTATGACGTCGTTCTCTATGACATAACGGAGGATGTGTTTGAGAATGCCTTGGCCAGGATCGGAAAGATCGCGTCGGGAATGGCAGGGAGGGGCAAAATAACGCGGGAACAGGCACAAGACGCATTAATGAGAATAACGACAACAGCCGATCCTGAAGAGGCGGCCCGGGAGGCCGACATTATCAGTGAATCGGTACCCGAAGACCCTCAACTGAAAGGGAGGGTCTTTGCCCGGTTCAACACACTCTGCCCCCCACGCACGATATTCACAACGAATACGTCAACACTGGTGCCTTCCATGTTCGCGGAGGAAACGGGAAGACCCGCCCGGTTCGCGGCATTCCATTTCCATGATATCAGGACGAATAATGTTGTTGACATCATGCCGCACCCCGAGACTTCACCGGAAACGATTGACCTGATAAAGGCCTTCGCGGGGAGTATCGGGCAGATTGCCATCGTTCTCCATAAAGAGCAGAACGGTTATGTCTTCAATACCATGCTGATGAAGTGGTTTGAGGCGGCGCTGACCCTGACGGCGAATGGCGTCGCGTCGGTGGAAGATATTGACCGCTCCTGGATGGGTGTAATGAATGCGCCGACAGGCCCTTTCGGAATCATGGATCAGATCGGTCTAAGTACAGTATGGATCATCATCGAGTACTGGGCGAATGAAAATAATAATCCTCAGGCGAAGACGAATGCTGATTTTGTCAAGGGGTATGTGGATAAAGGATTGCTGGGGGCTAAATCGGGGCGGGGATTCTACACCTATCCCGATGCTTCGTATCGGCAGCCGGGATTTCTGAAGTAATAGTGGTCAATGTCTGAGTGTCGATTTAACAATTTTCAAATTACAAATAAAGGTGTCAGATATAATGGGTTCATACACACATCAACAATTGGAGGAATTTTTATCACCACGCGGTACAGCTGTTGTCGGAGCGTCACCCAACAACCAGTGGTTTGGAAATATACTGAAAAATGCCCTGAAGGCTGGCTTCGGGGGGCAGTTTTATCCGGTTAATCCAGGGGCAGATGAAGTATACGGTATCAGGGCATACAGGAGTATCCCCGATCTTCCCGATGGAAAGATTGATCTTGCCATTCTCCTTGTGAAGAGTTCTATCGTTCTGGAAACCCTCGAAAAGCTGAGAAAAAAGGGAATCACGAATGTGCTTATCGTTTCATCCGGGTTTGCGGAGACGGGGGAGGAAGGGTGGCGCATGCAGGATCGGCTAAGGCAGTACTGCACGGAACACTGCATAGTCCTGATGGGACCAAATTGCCTGGGATTTATAAATCTGTTGGAAGGAGTAAGCGCGTTTTGCGGCGGGATGGTGGAAGGGAAACTGATTCAGGGCGCGGTTGGTGTAGTCGGGCAGAGTGGTGGAACCTCCGAGGCGATTCTTACAAAGATACTGAAAAAGTCTATCGGAGTTTCTCTATATCTGACAACCGGTAACGAGGCAATGCTTCAGGCGGAAGATTGCATGGAATACCTTGTTTATGATGAATACACCCGGGTAATCGCCTGTTTTATCGAAGAATTCAGAGATATTGATAAGCTGAGGCAGGTGGCATTTGAGGCTGCCCGCAGGAAAATACCCGTTATAATACTTAAGATCGGCCGTTCGGTAAAGGGCAGGAAGGCGGCGGCCTCCCATACAGGAGCTCTTGCCGGTAATGACAATATCGTTGACGGGCTTTTCAAACAGCTCGGAATCATACGGGTTGAGACTATAGAAGAACTCGCGGAAACTGCCGCCATCTTTTCCCGTTGCAGACTTCCAGAAGGAAAAAGTCTGGGAATCTGCACCCTCTCCGGTGGATTGTGCGGCATTTATGCTGACCTGTGCGAGAAGTATGGCATCGAACTGCCGTCACTGCAGGAGAAGACCATACAATGTTTGAGGTCACTTCTTCCTGAATTTGCACGGCCGGATAATCCTCTTGATGTAACAGGGTCAGGATTTCTTCAGGGATTGAATGAGATTGTCCGGTCAATGATGGAAGATGAAAACCTCGATATTATCGTTCCGATCTTCGTTCCACCTCAGGATAAAGATGATCCCGTTGGGTTTCTCAATGAATCGTACATGTCCCTTGTAGATGCCGCGGAGAAACCTGTTATCCCAATTATCTTCAGGGAAATGACGGACTATGCCGAAAAATATCTGTACGACAAAGGATTGTACTTCATAGAGAATCCGGATATTGGGCTCAAAGCCGTGTCTCATTTGATAGATTATGCCGAATTCTTGAGACACAGGGCTTGAGTAGCCGGAGGTGAGGAGTAGACCGCTTTTTAAAAGGTATGCGATGGAAAGAATTTTGAGGGCAAAATCGGAGCAGGGATTCTGCAGACATACTGATGCCGATTACGTGCTACGGACCTTTCCCCCTAAAACCAGGCCATTTTCAAGTTGAGTCCTTTCTGATAAA
>CAZSYH010000123.1:0-3901 GCA_964610735.1 uncultured Syntrophaceae bacterium
ATCCGTAAAATGGCACCCTGTGGTTATACAAACTGCAGTGTGTCATTTTTTTTAGATTACCTGCCAGGATTTTCTCATCTAAAGACTTACAACTCTCATAATCAGCAAAACTGTTTAACATTTTTATCTGAATGAAATATCAACCCTGCATTCCGATCAATTTCGTTTTTCGTTTAATGGCTATTCGGATATTCGTCACGCGCGGTATCTTTGCAAGCCCTTTGCAAGCCATTTTTTTGTCGGTTTCTTCAGTACCATTTCGGCAACAGCTTGACACAGACCGTATTATCTTTTAGAAAGTGATCGGCGGCAAGCTCCTTCGACTATTTGAGGGAGGCTGGACCTTTATCCGGTTTACATTTTTTCGAGAAATCCATTGACACTATCTCATTTACGAGCAAACAAAATCAAAAAAGGGTGTGTTATGATATTAGAACAAACTGGAAAAATATGCGACGGACTTTATTCTACAGGATATCATTTCATGCCCGCCTTTCTCCTGAAAGCCAAGACTCCCGTCCTTTTTGACGCGGGGGTAGCGGCCATGGGGCCTCACTACCTCAGAGACATCGAACGGTACCTGGGCAAAGCCGATGCCCTTAAATATCTCCTCCTGACCCACTCACATTATGACCACTGCGGTTCCGTCCCCTTTCTCAAGGAAAAGATACCGGGTCTCAGGATAGGGGCAAATGCCCACGCCGCCAAGATACTCCAAAGACCAAACGCCGTGGCACTGATACGCACACTCGGCAGCAATTTTGCCAAGGTTTTCAAGGATTTTATCGGGGATGAGAATATCCCCTTCAACCCGGTGGAGGTTGACCTGCTTTTGAAGGAGGGTGACGAACTGGACTTCGGAGAAGGATGGGCGGTGAGGGTTATTGAAACACCCGGCCACACGAAAGATTCACTGTCTTACTACATACCAAAGATCAAGGCCGTGATAGCGGGAGAAGCGACGGGGGTATTCCACAACGACGGTATAAATCCCCAGTTTTCTTCAAGCTACAGCGACTATATGAGCTCCCTCGAAAAACTGGCCGCTCTGGATCTAGATATACTGGCACTGGGGCACCGACATATAGTGACCGGAAACGATATCGACGGATATCTGAAGGATTCTATCGAAACAACTGTGTTATTCAAGAAACACATTGAGGACTGTCTCAACCGGTTCAACGGCGACCGGGAAAAGGTAGTGGAGACAATTCTGGGAGAAAAATACGACAACACACAGTTGATGCAGCAGGACAAGACGTCCTTCCGGATCAACCTGCAAGAGCAGGTACGAGTCGTGGCCGATGGGAAGTAACTTTTATCCTTGCGATAAAGGGGATAATCCCTTATAAGACTTCTGCTCTGCGCAGCATTACACACGCAGAGGAAGCGATACTTTTACAAATATCCTGAAAGGAGATTAAGATATTGAACATTTTGATTTTTGGACCAAACGGAAGCGGCAAGGGAACCCAGGGTGCGGTTGTTCAGAAGAAGTTCGGGGTGGCTCACATCGAGACGGGTGTTATCTTCAGGGAGAACATCTCCAAGGGAACGGAACTGGGAAAACAGGCTAAGGGGTTTATCGACAAGGGTGAATTGGTGCCTGATGATATTACGGTCCCCATGATACTGAACCGCCTGAAAGAGGACGACTGCAAGAATGGCTGGCTCCTGGACGGCTTCCCGAGGAACCTGGCCCAGGCACAGGCCCTGTACGACGCGCTGGAGAAGGAAGGGATCAAGCTGGATTACGTAATTGAGATAATATTAGACAGACAGACTTCCAAAAACAGGATCATGGGCCGGAGGCTCTGCGCGAAGGACAACAATCATCCCAACAATATCTATATCGACGCGATCAAGCCGACCGAGAAGGACGGGGGCTTTGTGTGCCGCGTCTGCGGCGGAGATCTGAGCGCCCGTGCCGACGACCAGGACGAGGCGGCAATCGGCAAGAGGCACGATATCTACTATGACACAAAGACGGGAACCACGGCCGGTATCAATTATTTCAAAGACAGGGTAACGGTGGTCGGGGTCAACGGTCTGCCCGGCGTCAAAGAGGTCAGCGAGGAACTCCTCGCAAAATTAGGATAGCAAAAATCCCAATAAAATTGTATAAAAGCCTTCCCTCAAGCAAACGGGAAGGCTTTTTACTTATTATGAAAAATATACGCAATTTCAGCATAATAGCACACATAGACCACGGCAAGTCCACTCTGGCCGACCGGATGATCCAGCACAGCGGTGTGATCGATTCGCGCAACTTCAAGAATCAGATTCTCGACAATATGGACATCGAGCGCGAACGGGGAATCACCATCAAGAGCCAGGCCATCACCCTCCCCTTCCGGAGCAAAGACGGCAAGGATTATACCCTCAACCTTATCGACACCCCCGGGCATGTGGATTTTTCCTACGAGGTCTCACGGTCGCTCGCGTCCTGTGAGGGCGTTCTGCTTCTGATAGACGCCGTCCAGGGGGTCCAGGCGCAGACCGTGGCGAACCTGTACATGGCCATGGAGCACGACTTGGAGATCATCCCGGTAATCAACAAGATCGACCTCCCCTCGGCCGATGTGGAACGGGTCATGGAGCAGATCGATTCTGAGCTCGGGCTCGATCCCTACACGAGCCTCGCCTGTTCGGCCAAGGAGGGAACGGGCGTTGAAGAAATCATGGAGGCGATCGTCCAGAAGATCCCCCCTCCGAAGGGAGATCCGAAGGCCGAGCTGGCCACCACGATCTTCGACGCGAAGTACGACGCCTTCCGGGGGACCATCATACACTGCCGCGTCATCGACGGCACCGTGCGAAGCGGCGATATCATACGGCTCATGCACAAAGGAACAACCCACAGGGTCGAAGAGGTCGGACACTTCCTTCTCCCGCGTCAGAAGGATAACAGTCTCTCCGCGGGCGACGTGGGATACATCATTGCCGGGATCAAGACGGTGTCGGATGTCCAGATCGGGGACACGATCACCTCCGACAAACGCCCCTGCGCAAAGCCCCTCCCCGGCTTCAAGGAATCGAAGCCCGTTGTCTTCGCCTCGATCTACCCCATCGCCTCGGACGATTACGAGGAGCTGGCGGTAGCCCTCGAAAAATACAAGCTGAATGACGCCTCTTTTGTCTATCAGAAGGATTCATCCGTCGCTCTCGGCCAGGGGTTCCGGTGCGGGTTTCTGGGCCTTCTCCACCTCGAGATCGTCCAGGAACGGCTGGAGCGTGAGTACGATCTGTCCATCATTCTCTCCGTCCCCAGCGTCAGGTACCGCTTCACGCTGACCGACGGCACCGTGCTCTATATAGACAATCCGGCGCATTACCCCGACTCCATGTCGATCATAAAGAGCGAGGAGCCATACATACGGGCGGCCATGATGTTTCCGGAACGCCACATGGGGGCCGTCATGAAACTGTGCAAGGAAAAACGGGGGGAAAACTCGACCCTCAGCTATCCCAGTCCGGGGCGCATCGAGCTGGTGATCGAGATGCCCCTTGCCGATGTCATATACGATTTCTACGACCGCCTGAAATCCGCTACCCAGGGTTACGGTTCCTTCGATTACGATATAATCGACTACCGGGAGAGCAGTCTCATCCTCCTCGATATACTAGTCAACGGTGAGCGGGTGGACGCCCTGTCCCAGATCGTATTTCGCGGCACCGCCCGTGAGCGCGGCCTGCGCGCGTGCGAGAGGCTGAAGGAGGAGATCCCCCGGCAGATGTTCAAGATCGCCATCCAGGGGGCCATCGGCGGCGAGATCATATCGCGCACCACCATAACCCCCTACCGCAAGGACGTAACCGCGAAGTGCTACGGCGGCGACATAACACGCAAGAGAAAGCTGCTGGAGAAACAGAAGAAGGGGAAGAAGCGGATGAAGATGGT
>CAZSYH010000124.1:0-3708 GCA_964610735.1 uncultured Syntrophaceae bacterium
TTGTTGAGGAGGAGGATACGAAAAGAGTTTTGTCGGTCGATGCCCTGGATGATGAGATTACCGGCATTGTTTCAAATGTTGCGGAAAGGGTTGCCAGAGAAATGTTTCCCTCTATCGCCGAGAAGGTTATAAGGGAAGAGATAGATAAGTTAAAGGAGAGCCCGATCGAGTAGATGACGGGTGCCTTCAATAGGCGTCCGGCCTTGGCAGGGTGGGGGAATTTTGTGAGAAACTCATTTTATTATACACTGCCTGCAATTTTGGTCTTCTTTGTGTTTTATCCGTTATGCGCGTATTCCAGTCCCAATACCATCGGGATTGAAACAGAGGGAACATGCTTTGTATCTGGCGGCGACATGGCGCCGGCACGCGACAGCGCGATAGACGATTCGATGAGGAAGGCCGTGCAGCAGGTAGTTCGCACGCTTATTTCTGAGGATGTCGCGGTAGAGAACTCTGATGTTATAGATGACAATATTTATTCAAAATCGGAGGGCTATATACAAGATTACAGGATCCTGAAGGAGGGTATGGAGGATGGTCTCTACAGGGTTAGAGTGAGGGCCACCCTGTCGGTAGGAGATATAAGGAATGCTCTTGGAATGTTGGGTGTTCTCACAGATGAGTGGCAGGCGGAAGAGCATATAACGATGGTTGTCGTGGTTATGGTAAGTGGAATAGAGAAATACAGTGATTTTAAAGCGTTTAGAGAAGCATTGGACACAGATATAAAAGGGGTGAATGCCGTGCGTCTGCGAAGGATGGAGTCGGATGTGGCAGTGATGGACGTCGACATGCAGGGTAGTGCCGCCGGGCTTGCCAATGAACTGACAATGAGGGAATTCGGGAATTTTTCACTGTATATAACCGATATTAACCCTGGTGTCATAGGTCTCAACATGGTGAAGGAGTAGAGAGTTGATTTATAAAACAAAAAAAGTCTTCTTGTTGAGTGTTGTTGCCTGTGTCATATCAGGATGTGCCTCCGGGATTCCCCATACAATTATCCCGGACTATAATCAGAGGGGAATAAGACTCATTGCTTTAGTACCTGTTGATAACAAGACGAATGACAAGCAGGCGGCCCAACTCCTGAGGGAGGATATACTTGAAAATCTGTATTTCAAGGGATATCCCAGGATACCCCTCGATATGATAGACGAAAAATTAACTGCGGACTGTGGGTGGAACCTTGAAAAGAATAGTGTACGCAATATTTCACCAGAGGTTATCGGTGATCTGCTGGGCGTGAATGCTGTTATGTACTGTAGTTTGCTTGAGTGGAAAACCTCTTTCATCAGTGTTTATGCGCCCACAACGGTCTCTGTTTCACTTGAATTAAAGGATGCGGAAACGGGGGCTAATCTCTGGAGTTCAAGATACAGTGTGACCGACCGACACTATGATTTTACTCGAAAGAGACTTGAATTGAAGGCATGCCAGTCTTATGAGCCTGCTATCCGGAAGATTGTTGATGAAACCCTTTCCAGCCTCCCCGATGGGCCCGATTCTGTTGGGAAACCGCCCCCTGAAAAAAGGTTTTGGGAATTGTGGTAGAAGAAAAAGATCGTAGATTATGAACATTCCGAATACGCTCACTCTTATTCGCATAATACTGGTTCCGGTCTTTGTTATACTCCTGATGCAGGGCTCTTTTTCTTACGCTCTTTTAGTCTTTGTCATCGCGGGTGTAACGGACGGTCTGGACGGGTTTCTGGCAAGGATATTAAAACAGCAGACGCTCCTGGGTTCATATCTGGATCCGCTGGCGGACAAGGCGTTGATAACAACAGCTTTTGTTGCTCTATCGATTCTGGATATTATCCCGGGCTGGCTTACGGTGATTGTAATAAGCCGGGATTGCATAATCCTGCTTGGCGTGTCCGTGCTTTCCCTTATGTCGGTTTCCTTCGAGATACGTCCCACCTATGTTAGCAAGGCGACTACGGCGTTGCAACTTTTAACAGTCTTTCTTGTGCTTATGTCCATGCTCATGCCCGGATATATTAACCATATGGTGATTGTTACGTTATCTTGGACCACCGCTTTTTTTACAGTGGTTTCCGGATTTAATTATATCTTCAAAGGTATAAAAATCATAAACAACTCATAGGCTTTTTATAATATTTCTTGACAGAAGACCTTTTTATTGTTAGGTGGTTTAGGCTTTTCAGGCCATAGGCACGTAGCTCAGGGGGAGAGCATCACCTTGACACGGTGGGGGTCCAGGGTTCAAATCCCTGCGTGCCTACCATTTTATATATGTATGTGTAGAGAGGCATCTGTGTTTGTGGTGCCTTTTCTTTAGAGGGGCGGGATACCCGGAGTATTATTGTGAAAAAGGTTAATGTTAAACTCCCGGATGGTTCTGTTGAGATAGGCCAGTCCGGGAAAACTGTCAGGGAGATAATCTCTTCCTGGCGCGAGGATGATTTCGCGTCCACCGTAGCGGCCAAGGTTAACGGCGAAATTGTGGATCTGGGCCGTCCTGTGGAAGAAGATGTGGAATTAGAGCTTATCAATATGTCCTCCGCGGATGGTCTGGGTGTGTTGAGACACAGCATATCCCATATAATGGCCCAGGCGGTGCAGGAGATATTCGAAGGTGTCAAGGTGACCATAGGGCCTTCGATAGAAGCCGGCTTTTACTACGATTTCGAATACTCCGATACCTTTACTCCTGAGGATCTCGACAGGATAGAGAAAAAGATGAATGAGATTGTTTCCGCTGACTACCCCTTTGTTCGCAGGGAGATATCCAGAAAAGATGCGGTTTCCTTCTTTGAAGACAGGGGCGAGCCGTACAAGGTGGAACTGATCAATGATCTTCCCGATAATGTCACCAGTGTAAGCCTGTACAGCCAGGGAGAGTTTGTTGACCTCTGCCGGGGACCTCACATACCTTCGACGGGGATGGTCAGGGCCTTTAAGCTCCTGAATGTCGCTGGGGCGTACTGGCGAGGAGATGAAAAGAACAAGATGCTCCAGCGCATCTATGGCACCGGATTTACCACCCAGGAGGAATTGGACAACTATCTCAGGGTAATAGAGGAGGCCAGAAAGAGAGACCACCGGAGGCTGGGTAGGGAGCTTGATCTCTTCCAGATAAATGACGAGGCTGGGCCGGGACTGATTATATTTCACCCGAAGGGCGCTCTTTTGAGAACGATCATAGAGGATTGGGAGAAAAAAGAACATCTGAAACGCGGTTATGATATAGTAATGGGCCCCCAGATTCTGAAAGGTGATCTGTGGAAGAAGTCCGGGCATTTCGATCACTATCGGGAAAATATGTATTTCACCGAGGTTGACGAACAGTTGTACGGCATAAAACCGATGAACTGTCTGGCCCATATGCTGATATACAAGTCAAAGATAAGGAGTTACAGGGATCTGCCCCTGAGATATTTTGAGTTGGGGACAGTTCTCAGGCATGAGAAGACAGGTGTCCTGCATGGCCTCATGCGGGCGCGTCAGTTCACGCAGGATGATGCCCATATCCTGTGCACGCCCGATCAGTTGAACGCGGAGATCAGGGCTATTGCGGATCTGGTGGATTATGCCATGGGTGTGTTCGGGTTTGAATATGAGGTAGAGCTGAGCACGAAACCGGATGACTCTATAGGATCTGATGAAGACTGGAAACTGGCAACTGATGCGCTGAGGCAGGCGCTTGAAGATAATAACATGGTGTACGATATTAATGAA
>CAZSYH010000125.1:0-3601 GCA_964610735.1 uncultured Syntrophaceae bacterium
ATTAAATCACGCATATTTTTATCTGAGTAATTTTTTTCTTGACATTGATTATTTTTTGCATTACGAAAGTCTTTAGGGTGGGGTAAAGGTCAATCCAAATAATGGTCAGACCTCAGCGTTTCGGGCCGGTTACCGACCGCTTGGGGTATGCATGCTAGACTAGAGCTCATTCCATCCTTTCTTCAATCTCCCCTCTTTGCTGCCATACATTAAGTTTTAGGAAAGGAGGTGTGGAGTTTCTGAAAGGTGTAATGCTGACTGGTAAGTTTAATCGTACTATAAAATACAGAGGAGGAAAAGATATGAAAAAGATTATGACCGTGGCGTTGAGTATTGTTCTTATTATCTGCTTTACGGCTACTATTTCTGCCGCAGCCGAAAAAAAACGCGGAAAGTTCGGTGTTGACAAACGGCATGAAGAAATCAAAACCCTCAAAGTAGAAACTTCAAACCAAAAAATAAACTGGAAAATGGTCATGCCCTGGTCGAAGGGTCTTCTTTTCTATGACGTGGCTGCTCATTTTGCTGACTCGGTTCGTCTTGCTTCCGGTGGACGGTTAGACATTAAAGTATTTTCCGCAGGCGAGTTGGTTCCGGCAATGGCGAGCTTTGACGCGGTAAGCAAGGGTTCGGCCGATTGCGGGCATGACTGGCCGGGCTATTGGAAGGGGAAAAATGAGGCATTTGTGGCCCTTGGGTCTGTGCCTTTCGGTCTGGATGGCGAAGGCTACGGTATATGGCTCTATGAAAGAGGCGGAGCAGAGATGATGAACGAACTCTATGGACGCTATAACATGGTTGCACTCCCGTGCGGCCAGCTCGACCAGGAACAGGGTTTGTCATCCAACCGGCGCGCCACTAAGATGGAAGATTTCAAGGGTATGAGAATCAGGACTGTCGGCTGGTATATGGACATCCTGAACAAGTTGGGCGCCTCTGTCTCTCCGCTCCCCGGCGGTGAGATATATCTTGCCCTGGAACGGGGTGTTATTGACGCCGGTGAATTTTCCTCCCCCGCGATGACGTATCCTATGGGGTTTGATGATATCTGCAAGTACACCATTTCGCCTGGTGTTCATCAGCCGGGGATCCAGTGCGCGCTCTTCATCAACAAGAAGAAATGGGACGAGCTGCCCGAAGATCTGAAGTGGATCGTCAAGATCTGCGCAACGGAAACCCAGGGGTGGAGCCAGTGGTGGATTCAAAACCTGAACGCGGAGGCTGTCAAACTTCTTGCAAAGAAGATGGAATTCGTTCAGATGGATGATGAGACGCTGAGTAACTTTGCAAAAGTTGCGAAGGCGTATATGGAGGAACTGAAGGCAAAGTATCCTGATGTAAAGAAGATGCTCGATTCACAAGAGAAGTTCAAGGAAGACTACGCCGATTGGAGAAGAATAAAAGCCGGTGCCACCCCGTGGCCCATCGATGAGTACATTGGCGGAAAACACCTGCAGTAGTGCATATATACTTATGAGATCCTGCATGCAGGGTGTATTTGTTCCGGATGAAGGCTTCCCGGCAGGTATTTAAATCATGCATTTGCATTCCCTTCCCCGGTCCGGGGGAGGGAATGCTTTTGTAATGCCAATTTTTGCAGCCGAGCTGCACCAGAGAGGCAACAATCATGATTGACAAGATATCAAGCGGAATTGACTGGATTATTGAAAAACAGGGCAATGTCACTTCCTTGCTCATTATCCCCTTACTTTTCGTTGTAATCTTTGAAGTGCTGATGCGATATGGCTTCAACCGTCCCACTATATGGGCTTTTGAAGTTACGATGTTTATCTACGGTATGCATTATATGTTCGGTCTGTCTTACACAGATTACTTTGACGGACATGTGAAGGTTGATATTTTTGTCAATCGTTTGCCATTGAAGGCGCGATTAACAGTCAAATTATTAACCTTCCTCATCATTTCACTTCCTGTGACTTTGGGTGTTGTTATATGGACAATATTTTTTGGTATAACCAGTACGCTGGAGATGGAAAAAAACTGGACAAGCTGGGCTCCTTACATATGGCCGTACAAGGACCTCATGGCGTTGGGTTTTCTACTTCTTTTTCTTCAGGGTATTTCCGGTCTTTTAAAAACGATAAAGGAATTAAAAGCGATAGAAAAGGAGGATGTGACCGATGTCTCCTGAAATATTTGCGATCACCATGTTCAGTCTGCTCATTGTTTGTATTCTTTTTGGGCATCCTCTTGCATATACGCTCATGTTCATATCCGCCCTGTTCGGGCTCATCTCGACTGGATTTAATGTCCCCGCGACGTTTGATATTTTCGCAAATATCAGTTGGGGATTGACAAACAACTATACCCTCGTTGCTATCCCGCTATTTATCTACATGGCCCAGGTCCTTGATCGATCCGGAGTTGCGGAGGAACTCTTTAATTCCATGTATATCGTTCTCGGTGGGGTCAGAGGTGGGCTGGCCCTGGCGGTTGTTGTCGTCTGTACAGTCTTTGCCGCCTCTACCGGTATCATCGGGGCATCCGTCGTTGCCATGACTTTGCTCGCAAGTCCTGCGATGCTTAACAAAGGTTACCAGAAAGAATTGACCGCGGGTGTCATCTGCGCTGCGGGTACCCTTGGCATACTTATCCCCCCGAGTATCATGATGGTCGTGTACGGTGGCCTGACAGGAATGAAGGAAACATCCGTTGGCATGCTCTTCGCCGGCGGTGTCATGCCCGGCCTGCTCCTCGCGGGACTCTACTTTGCCTATATCATCGTAAAATGCAATTTGAACCCCAGTCTGGGGCCGCCCGTTTCCAAGGAAGAAGCTTCAGGATATACCGCCGCCCAGAAATGGGGTATGACTCTCAAATCTCTTTTCCCCCCACTTTCACTTATCCTGATAGTCATGGGTTCCATCCTTGGCGGTGTCGCGACACCAACCGAAGCGGCAGGCATGGGCGCGCTGGGAGCCGTGCTTCTTGCATTGAGTAAAGGCAAGCTAAACTGGGAGGTTATTAAAATTTCCAGCTACCAGACCATGAAAGTCACCTCAATGGTAATGATGCTCTTCATAGGTGGGAAGTTCTTTGCTTCTGTCTTTCTGGGAGGTGGCGGAGGTGATGTGGTTACCAATCTCCTGGTGGGGAGCGGCCTCAGCAGGTGGACGGCTCTTTTTATCATGATGCTCATCGTATTCATCATGGGGGCATTTATTGACTGGGCCGCTATTCTTCTCGTTACCGTGCCGATCTTTCTGCCAATAGCAATGCAACTCGATTTTGATCCCCTGTGGTTTTCTATGCTGATGTGCGTTAACCTCCAGACATCGTTTCTTACCCCTCCCTTCGGATACGCACTGTTCTACTTCAAGGGTGCCGCTCCCGCGGGCTATACGATGGAGCATATCTATAGAGGAATAGTCCCTTTTGTCCTTCTTCAAATAATCGGACTGTTGCTGATTACGATATTTCCGAAGATTGTTACGTGGCTGCCTACGCTCGTGTTCGGTGCCTACTGATTGAGCCTGCAGGGAGATCATTTCCCCTAACGACATGGTCAGCTTGCATATTATGGAGGACAGAGAATCGTGAAACGAACCTGCGATAACTGGAGGGACAAACTTCCCGCCGG
>CAZSYH010000126.1:0-3522 GCA_964610735.1 uncultured Syntrophaceae bacterium
TGCACGGGAATGTTTTAGATATCTTAAATGCCTAGAATATCGAGAATTGTTGCTGTAGATTATCCGCATCATATTACCCAGCGTGGTGTTCGATCTATGGATATTTTTCATAGCGACCACGATAGGGACCAGTATTTACAGTTCATAAAAGAAGAGTCACAGAGATTTGAGATGGACATTCTTGCCTGGTGCCTTATGACCAACCATGTTCATTTCATCGCGGTACCGCACGCTGAAATCTCGTTTGCCAAGGGATTTGGTGAGGCCCATAAACGATACACCCGTATGAAGAATTTTCGTGACAATGTTCGGGGATATTTATTTCAGGGGAGATTTGGTTCCTGCGTACTTGACGAGCATCATTTGTTGGCTGCCGTGCGTTATGTCGAGAATAATCCGGTAGCTGCGGGTATGACTAAGCATGCATGGGAGTATAAGTGGTCTAGTGCGTCATATCACGTTGGTGATATCAAGGAAGATGTTCTGGTGAAAAGCAGGGATTTATATGGCCTGGTAGAGGATTGGCGAGAATATCTGGATGAACGGATTGCGACAAGTGACGGCACGGATAACGTCATAGGATCGACAAGGACAGGGCGTCCTGCAGGTGATTTATATTTCGTGAATAAGATTGAAAAGCTGACAGGTCGTTTGTTACAGAAGCAAAAACCCGGACCTAAGAAAAAACGAGGAAGCTGAGATAGGTGTTATGTCCCCTTAATACCCATAGAAGAAGACGGCAAGACAGAAGAAGAATTTCTTGAAGAAATTGTTGACTTGAACGATGAGCTGAACAGGCTCAATCAAGACGCGAAAGAATTAGAAGGTGTTATAAATCATAGTATCAGACAGCTGACCGGGGATTAGCGGTCTCGGCAGACAATCAAATTTACGGCAAATACCTTGACTTTTTGCCAGTAATTTGTATAGTGGCGGCATGAGGCTAAAAAAAGATACTGACAGTCTATCCCAATACTTTGAAGGTCGTGAATCGTTTACCACAAACGATGTGTACGATTTTTTCTCTCAAACACAACCCGATATAAAAAAAACAACGGTGAACTGGCGGATTTACGATCTGGTACGGCAGGGGTTTTTGAAAAGGATTGGCCGCGGGATGTATGCATCAGGCCAGGGAAATTGCTTTTTACCTCTCCTCACAAAAAAACAAAAAAATATTTCTTCCCGGATAAAAAAACAGTTTCCCCTTATCACCTTTTGTTGCTGGCATACGTCCGCGCTGAAAGAATTCTTTCAGCATATGGCAGTCTATGATTTCCTGCTGATCGAGGCGGAACGCGAAACAATCGATGCCGTTTTCCATTTTATCAAAGAAACCAATAAGAACACCTTTAAAGAGCCCTCGCGAGATATGATGGAGAACTTCGTATTTGACGGCAAGGACGCCGTCATTGTGAAATCTCTGATCAGTGAAGCGCCGCTTCAGGATGCGGATTCCGCAACCGTTCCGACCATCGAAAAGATTCTTGTGGATCTCGTTGCAGATTCAGAAGTTTTCTTTTTTTTGCAGGGCCATGAAATACTCAATATTTTTGAAAGCGCGCTGGGGAAATATACCGTGAATACTGACAGGCTGCTGCGCTACGCAAAAAGAAGGAATAAAAAAGAAGAATTGCAAAAGATACTGATGCAAATAAGCGGCAAAAATAAGTAAATAGTGCCGGTAATTGGACATGATTGCAAAAGAATCCTTACAGACCGAATGGATCAATCAGGTTTCAGCCGAAAACCGCAAGGCCGATAAGATCCTTGTCGAAAAGGTTATTCGCGCCCTGCTGCTTCTGGAGGGACTTGCCCAGTCAGGACTGCCCTTTATCTTTAAAGGCGGAACCGCCGTCATGCTGTTGCAGAAGCGTCCCAAACGATTTTCCATTGACATTGACATCATCGTTCCGGGGAAGGCGGATTTTGACGCGCTTTTTGCCAAATTCATCAAGGCGAAAAGCTTCACCAGATTTGAGATTCAGAAGAGAAATTCAGAATCAAAGATCAAGAAGCATCATTACAAATTTTTTTACGCGCCCGTGCATCAAACGAATCTTACCGAAGACAATATTATGCTCGATATTCTGCTGGAAGACTCACCGTACCACACCATTGTTCCAACGGATATTGATACGCCCTTTGTCAAACAGGCAGGCGCGCCAGTTCAGGCAAACCTTCCCGGCAAAGAAGATATGTTGGGAGATAAGCTGACCGCTTTTGCGCCGAATACCACAGGGATTCCCTATCTCAAAAGCGGCTTCAGCGCGGCGATGGAAATCATCAAGCAATTGTACGACATCGGGAATTTGTTTGCGGAAATCAGCGATATCACAGGGGTCGCGCAAACATTTAAAAAGATCGCGCAGACGGAAATGAAATACCGCGGCCTGTCCAGCGATACTGACATCGTTTTGAAGGATATCCTGCAAACGGCGCTTTGCCTGTCCACCAGGGGAAAGGCGGGCGAAGGCGACTTTGCAGCCCTGCAAAACGGTGTGTCACAAATCAGGGCCTATATCTTTTCCGAGGGCTACCATATCGAAAAAGCCATCGCCTATGCGTCACGTGCTGCCTATCTGGCAAAACTAATTGAAACCGGCGAGGAGGATTTTGTCCGTTTTGAAAATGCCGAACAGGTCATCCATTGGAACATTGAAGCTCCGCTGGATACAAGGCTAAACAGGCTCAAGAAAACCAACCCCGAGGCATTTTTTTATTGGTATCAGGTCTATTTGCTGAGCGTAAAGGTGGGGGGTATTAAGGGGACATAACACATAATTTTCTTGACCACTGCACGGGGATGTTTTAGATATCTTAAATGCCTAGAATATCGAGAATTGTTGCTGTAGATTATCCGCATCATATTACCCAGCGTGGTGTTCGATCTATGGATATTTTTCATAGCGACCACGATAGGGACCAGTATTTACAGTTCATAAAAGAAGAGTCACAGAGATTTGAGATGGACATTCTTGCCTGGTGCCTTATGACCAACCATGTTCATTTCATCGCGGTACCGCACGCTGAAATCTCGTTTGCCAAGGGATTTGGTGAGGCCCATAAACGATACACCCGTATGAAGAATTTTCGTGACAATGTTCGGGGATATTTATTTCAGGGGAGATTTGGTTCCTGCGTACTTGACGAGCATCATTTGTTGGCTGCCGTGCGTTATGTCGAGAATAATCCGGTAGCTGCGGGTATGACTAAGCATGCATGGGAGTATAAGTGGTCTAGTGCGTCATATCACGTTGGTGATATCAAGGAAGATGTTCTGGTGAAAAGCAGGGATTTATATGGCCTGGTAGAGGATTGGCGAGAATATCTGGATGAACGGATTGCGACAAGTGACGGCACGGATAACGTCATAGGATCGACAAGGACAGGGCGTCCTGCAGGTGATTTATATTTCGTGAATAAGATTGAAAAGCTGACAGGTCGTTTGTTACAGAAGCAAAAACCCGGACCTAAGAAAAAACGAGAAAGCTGAGATAGGTGTTATGTCCCCCTAATACC
>CAZSYH010000127.1:0-3492 GCA_964610735.1 uncultured Syntrophaceae bacterium
TAAAGGTAAAGGAAAAGGACGTGGTGGAAACCGACCAGCTTCTGGTTGTCATAGAGTAAGGACGATTTAAATAAACATAGAAAAGGGGGCATTAAGCCCCCTTTTCTATTATAGGTCTCCACACCCTTACAAAAGGGATTGCCGCTGGACTACAGTGGAATATTGTTATGCTTTTTTGGAGGCCTTGTTTCCATTTTATCTTTGAATGCATCAAGGAGCGCTACAATTCTTTTCCTTGTTTCTCTCGGCGCAATGATCTCGTCAACAATCCCTAACTCCGCCACAAAATATGGATTATTGAATTTCTTTTCGTAGGCTTCCACCAATTCCTTGCGCTTGGCTTCCGGATCCTCCGCACCCTTGATCTCCTTACGGTAGACTATGTTGCATGCCCCTTCCGCACCCATGACAGCTATCTGCGCGGTAGGCCAGGCCATAACGTAGTCAGCACCAAGAGACTTGGAACACATGCCTATGTAAGCTCCACCATAGTCTTTGCGTACATCCACGGTAATCTTCGGTACAGTGGCTTCAGAGTATGCGTGAAGAAGCTTGGCACCGTGTCTAATAATGCCGGCCCACTCCTGCTGTGTTCCAGGCATATACCCGGGAACATCGGCAAAGGTTAGAAGTGGTATATTGAAAGCGTCGCAGAACCGGATAAACCGTGCTGCCTTGTCGGAAGAATTGTAATCCAGGACACCTGCGGAGAATTTTGGATTATTGGCAATAACACCAACGGGTTTTCCCATAATCCTTATAAATGCCACGGTGATACTCGGTGCCCAAAGCTCATGAGATTCAAATATTTCATTATTGTCCGCTACTGACATGATAATCTGTTTCATATTGTAACCACGCGACGCCCTATCGGGAACGATAGTATCCAGTTCCGGACATTCTCTATCGGGACTGTCCGTACACTCTTTGACAGGCAGAGGACTATGGCAACTATCCGGAAGATAGGATAATAAATTTCTCACCTTACTGAGACAATCTTCATCGTTTTCCGTGACAACGTGACAAACACCGCTTTTTGTCGCATGAGCTACAGCACCACCGAGATCTTCATGCGAGACTTCCTCGCCGATAACCGCTCTAATTACATCCGGCCCGGTTATGTACATATGGCTGGTTTTTTTAACCATGAAAACAAAGTCCGTAAGAGCCGGAGAATAAACAGCTCCTCCGGCAGTTGGTCCCATCATTACAGAGATCTGGGGGATATATCCTGACCCGATTGTGTTACGATAAAAAATTCCCCCGTAACCTTCCAGGGATGGTACTCCCTCCTGAATTCGCGCTCCACCCGAATCGTTTATGGCAATAAAAGGTTTTTTGGCATCCATTGCCATATCCATAACTTTACATATTTTTTTTGCGTGCATTTCACCAAGACTGCCGCCGGAACTGGTAAAATCCTGAGAGGCCACAAAAACCGTACGACCATTAACCTTGCCAAATCCTGTAACAACACCATCGGCCTTGATCTCTTTTTTATCCATACCAAACAGCGTGGAGCGATGTTTCACAAACAATTGTGCTTCCTGAAAAGTGCCTTTGTCGAAAAGCAGATCGACTCTCTCACGAGCTGTCAGCTTTCCCCGTTCATGCTGTTTCTGCACAGCTTTCTCGCCACCCATAGTCAACAAGTTATCTCGTAATTCTTCGAATTCTTTGATTTTGTCTTCTGTAACTCCCATTGCTATCTTCCTTTCATAGTACTAACTCAAATTTTGCGCCCACCCGCAATTGCCCATGACCCTAAGCAATACAGTGATTACATTGCGGAGCCGATAAGCTCTTTGAGCGCATCTTTTCTTATAGCGTTGACCATGTTTTCCTATCTCAGGATACCGAGGAACACGCCTCCGGCAATGGCAGCGCCTATGGCTCCTGCTACGTTCGGGCCCATGGCGTGCATAAGAAGGAAGTTCTTTTTGTTTTCCTTCTGCCCTATCACCTGGACAACCCTTGCGGACATGGGAACTGCCGATACACCGGCGGCCCCTATCATGGGATTAATCTTTTCTTTCAGGAACAGGTTCATTATCTTCGCCAGTATCACGCCTGCGCCGGCGGCGCTCGCGAAGGCAACCACGCCCAATACCAGGATGAACAAGGTCCTCGGCTGGAGAAAGTTCTGTGCCGGCATCGATGCCCCGATGGCCAGTGTCAAAAAGATTGTTACGATATCAACGAAGGTTGTCTGGGCCGTTTTGTTGAGTCTTTCAGTAACGCCGGATTCCCTGAACAGATTCCCAACCATGAAACACCCTATAAGTGGCGCTGAGGAGGGAACAAAGAGTATGACAAGAACGGTTCCAACCAGGGGAAACAGTACCTTTTCCAGCTTTGACACCTTTCTGAGCTGAGGCTTCATATAGATGGCCCTCTCCTTTTTTGTTGTAAGGAGATATATCACAGGCGGCAGGATGATGGGCACGAGCGCCATATATGAATAACAGGCCACAGCGGTGGCGCCAATGATATGCGGGGCGAGGATTGAAGTGACATAGATCGTAGTCGGGCCCTCCGCGCCCCCGATTATCCCTATGGAAGACGCCTCAGGCAGTGTAAACCCGAAAAAGAGCGAAAGGAAAAATGCCAGATAGACCCCGAATTGAGCCGCGGCGCCGAGAAGCAGGGTTTTTGGGTTGGCAAGCATCGGGCCAAAGTCGGTCAATGCACCCAGACAGAGAAACATAAGGGGCGGAAGTATCTGCCACATGACACCGAATTTGAATATTATGGAAAGCAGACCGATGGGTCTG
This sequence comes from uncultured Syntrophaceae bacterium, assembly GCA_964610735.1. Classification (GTDB taxonomy): domain Bacteria; phylum Desulfobacterota; class Syntrophia; order Syntrophales; family UBA2210; genus UBA2210. The sequence goes on from CAZSYH010000127.1 coordinate 2,775, forward strand.
GTAGGCAGTACCGACTGATCTGTTTGTTCCATCGTGATGATGGAGGCTATTATATCTCCTTTCGCTAATCTCTGGCCAGGTGATACCCTGATAGAGTCGATTCTTCCAAAAACCGGTGTCTTTACCTCTCCCGAGTCTAATTTGCAGACAGGGACGCCCTTTTTAAAATGGGTTTCCTCGTTCATCTGAACTTCCATGACGATACCCGCCTGGGGAGCCCTTAACTGTAGTTCATAGTCCATCACCCCGCCAAGGGGGAGATTAACCAGTATCATGCCGAATCCTATAGGGATCAGGAGCAGGGGCTCCATCTTTTTTGCAATCGCAAGGTAAATGAACCCACACCCGATGAGTACCATCAGGGCATTGCCCCACTGAAACAGGTGAAAACCACTTTCTAATAAACCAAACACTTCTATTCCTCCAATGGCAAATGCCGTCTGTTGTTTTTATCCCTCTCCAATTCAGTTGAAGAAGAGGGTGCAAATGATCCTTATTTTTTATCCTTGATAATTTTCTCAGTAATTACCTTTGTCAACCATGACGTCATCCACAGCAGCACCAGTATAATAAAAACCAGACTAAAACCGCCGCAGGCAATCTTGATCGCTAATCCCCAGTCTGTCATCTTATGTTCCTTTCTTTCACCATAATTGTTTTTAGTCTATGACAACCAGAAGCTGGTCGGTTTCCACCACGTCCTTTTCCTTTACCTTTA
>CAZSYH010000128.1:0-3483 GCA_964610735.1 uncultured Syntrophaceae bacterium
TGATTTTGGGCAGGATCTCTGGTGGTATTCCAACTCCCGTGTCGGTAATCTCGATCACTATAGGGGTCGGGGATCGGGGGCCAGAGGAGACCAGGGCTGTTCCTGACCCCTGTTCCCTGCCCCCAGACCCCTGAGCATATACGCTGATCGTCAGCGTTCCGTCCTTCGCAATGGCATCGCTCGCATTTGTAAACAGGTTCAAAAACAACTGCCGTAATTGCTGGCGGTCTGCGAGTATCAACGGAACTTCGGGTGCGAACTCCCTGATTATCTGGATATTGCTCTTGCGGAGGTGGTAGTGAATAAGTTCGATGGTATTTTCAATTTCCTCACATATATCCACAGTAGAGATCTGCTTCTGGCTCCGGCGGCTGAACTGAAGAAGATTGGTCACGAGATTCCCCATCCGTTCAACCTCCTGCCCGATGATTTCCAGCTCCCGCCGGCGCGGATCGTCCTGGGATGTCTGCGTCGTCAGGGATTCGACCCGGAGACTGACAGTAGCCAGGGGGTTGTTCAGTTCGTGGGCAATGTTGGAGGCCAGTTCCCCCATCGTCGCCAGCTTCGCCGCCTGCCAGAGTTGCTGTGTAACTACGTTCAGCTCTTCATTTTTCGCCAGCAGCGCGGCCTCGGCCGCCTTCCGCTCGGCAATCTCGATACTCAGGGTTTCCGTTCTCTGCTGTACCCTTTCCTCGAGCTCCTTGTTGAGTCTCTCCAGTTCATCCTGCGCCTCTGTCAAATCGAGATTCTTTGCCATAGCCGTTTCGTATGTGGAAAGCAGGAGGTTGATAATTTGCAGCCGGCTCGAAGCGATCAGATAGGTTTCGCCCCTGTAGTAAACGGAGATGTCCTTTTGAATAATTTCCTGCGGGTTTTTCAGATTCTTGTTCAGGAGAAGATGCTCGATGGTGGACAGGAGATGTTTTTCGTCATAGGGCTTGGTGATGAATTTGTCGGCACCGCATTGCAGCGCCCAGATGACCACTTGCTGCTGGGTGAGAGCTGTCAGAAGGATCACAAATATGTCCGTGTATGACCCGCTGGATTTGATCTGCCGGCAGAGCTCATAGCCGTCCATCTCCGGCATCATGACATCGGAAATGACGATGACCGGCCGGGATGCGCCGATGGACTGAAGGGCCTCCCTGCCGTTGGCGGCAATGGTTACGTCATAGCCGTTCTCTTCAAGTATATTCTGCAATTGCATGGCCTGAGTAATACTGTCCTCGACGATGAGAATCTTGATCGGGTGTCGGGGATCGGGGATCCGGGGTCGGGGGCCGGGGGCCAGGGGCCGGGGTTCGGAGGTCGGGGTTCGGGATTTAGTCATTTTGCACCTTCTTTAACATCTTTATTTTTCTCCAGAGATTTACGCAAACCATTAAGCATTCTTCCGATTGCCGAAGTTTTATCATTCAAATCCACCGCTGTATCCGCCGTAATGGATCACAGGCGTTTAGCTATCTCGATATGGGTCTCAAGCTCCGCGAGAGAGCCATAGGCAATTGATATGTACTGGATAAATTCTTTGTTATGCCGCCGTGACCTGCCTTCAGCGATATTTGCCGGAACAGATACTGCTGCACGCTGCAACTGACTTGCAAGTCCGTATACCTCATTCGCGGGAAAACCCTTCGTAATTTGATAACATTGCACTACCAGCTCCACAGCCTTTTGCCATACCTCCAAATCTTTATAACTGGTAATAGCCATGCCAACCCCCTGATCCCTATCCCCTGGCCCTCGACACTCCGGAAAGAAATTCCGCGATCCTGACCGGTGAAAGGACATACGCGGCCGCATTGATGGCTACGGCCTCTCCCGGCATACCATAAACGAGGGAACTCTCCCTGTCCTGGGCGATGGTCACAGCGCCCCTTTCCCTCATCAGTTTCAACTCCTGAGCGCCGTCTTTCCCCATGCCGGTCAGAAGGACGCCGATCGCGTTTTTTCCGTAGACCTCGCTCACAGAGCGGAACATCCAGGAAACGGAGGGCCGCAGGCCGTTTTCGGGTGCGCTGTCGCTGAGGATGATCCTTTCTCCGTTTTCGACCCCCATCTGGAAATTATCCGGGGCTACATAGGCGCGCCCCGGAAGGAGATGGTCGCCGTGCGCGGCAATTTTAACGGGGAGCCTGGAAGAATGGACGAGCCAGTCGGCAAAACCCTGGACAAACCCCGTAGCGATGTGCTGGACGATCAACAGCGGGGCGGGAAACTCTTTCGGCAGCCCCGAGAGAATCGCTTCGATGGCCGGCGGACCGCCGGTCGAGGCGCCGATGGCAACGATTTTCAGATCCGGCATCGAGGGGGGGATCATGCCGGCCGTCGATTCTCTTGAAATTATGTCCCGTTTTTTCTCCTTCGGCCGTCTTTTGATCACCTTCACTTCCGACATCAGTTTTACGATCTGGATCAACTCTTTCGTATGTTTTTTATAGTTCGGATGGGTGACTCCCACCGGCTTTGCGACTGCGGCCAGCGCCCCGGCCTCCATGGCCCGGAAGGTCTTTTCCACCTCCTTTGGGTCCCAGCTTGCCGATACGATCACGATCGGCGTGGGGGTCGTCTCCATGATGATCCGGGTGGCCTCGTATCCGTCCATGTTCGGCATGACGATATCCATGGTCACGACGTCGGGTCTTTTTTCCCTGACTGCCCGGACGGCCTCCTCGCCGTCACGCGCCGTTCCTACGACCTGAATAGCTGGGTCGGAAGAGAGGATAAAAGTCAGAAGGTCCCGCACGACCTGGGAATCTTCAACGATAAGCACCTTTATCGGGGATCGGGGATCGGGGATCGGGGACCGAGGGTCAGGGGCCAGGGGTCGGGGATCAGGGGTCAGGGACCGAGGGTCAGGGGTCAGGGACCGGGGATCGGGGGTCAGGGGCTGGGATTTAGTGATTTTTTTCATCTTCCTGTCTCTCTTTCCCGTAACGATTTACGCAATCCATTGAGCATACGCCCGATTGCCGAAGTTTTATCATTCAATTCCACCGCGGTATCGGCGGCAATGTATCCTACGCGTTTAGCTATTTCGATATGGGTCTCAAGTTCCGCAAGAGAGCCATAGGCGATTGATATGTACTGAATAAATTCTTTGGTATGTTGTCGCGCATGGCCTTCTGAAATATTCGCTGGTATTGACACAGCCGCTCTCTGCAACTGACTTGCGAGACCAAAGATTTCTTTTTTCGGAAAATTCTCTGTTATCTCGTAACATTGCGTCACCAAATCCATGGCTTTCTTCCAGACCTCTAAATCTCTATAACTTTTTATGCCCATACCCCTGACACCTGACAGCCCCCCGACCCCTGACATCTGTCTGCCGATCCCTGTCCCCTGGTCCCTGACAGCCCCCTGTCCCCTGTTTCCTGACATCTGTTTGCTGACCCCCGACCCCTAAATAAATCTTCTGAGCGTCTCCAGCAAATTGCTCTGATCGAAACTGCTCTTCACGATATAGGCGTTTGCCCCTACGTC
>CAZSYH010000129.1:0-3400 GCA_964610735.1 uncultured Syntrophaceae bacterium
GACAAGGCACTTCAACCACCAGTATGGCGCGTGCAGGGCGTGTTTGTACCGCACAGACCAGCACTTTGTGCCCGCACCTTCCAGCAGCGAAAGCAGTTCCCTCTTTTTGTATATACGTATATGGCCGCCCGGTTCGTTGTGATAATCCGACGAAAGCGCCCAGCATATGCGCTCCGGCAGAAATCTCGGCACACTTACAACCAGTTTCTTCCCCTCTTTCAGTACCCTTACCAGTTCGGCGATGGCCGCCCTGTTATCCGGGATATGTTCAAGGACCTCTGAGCAGATAACCACATCAAAAGAACTGTCTTTGAAGGGCAGCTTCGTGGCGTCGGCCCTTGAGATTATCCATGAACCATCGCTGGTATCGTCCAGAAGATACAGGGTAAGCGCCGCTTTGCGCAGATCTTCCATGTTCAGATCGATGCCTGCGACATCCGCGCCCAGCGTCCTGAATACCTCACAGGCGTGGCGTCCGGTGCCGCATCCGACATCAAGGACGCGATCTCCCGGTTTTATGTTTAACATCTGAAAATCAGCGGTAAGCATCGATAGCTTCCCGATATACGTCAACGGTTTTCTGCGCCGCGTGTTTCCAGGTAAAGGAACTTTTCACACGCTCGAGGCCTGACTTCCCCAGTTGACAACGTCTGTCCGGATCATCCAGGAGCGATACGATAGCATGCTTCAGAGCCTTGCTGTCCGCGGTCGGCACGAGAATGCCGGCATCGCCCACTACCTCCGGCAGGGCACCTCCCACAGTGCTTATGACCGGTACTCCGCAGGCCATGGCCTCGCCGGCCGGCATCCCGAAACCCTCATACAGCGACGGAATGACAGCCATGGTAGCTTTGGCATAATAATGAGCAAATTCTTCATACTCAATACGCCCCGTAAACCTGACACAATCTCCTATACGCAACTTCCTGACAAGACCCTCGATAACCCCTTTCTTTTTCGGAGTGCCTACCACCGTAAGCTTGATATTCCTCTCCTTCTTTATAGAAGCAATCGCCTCGAGAAGATATTTCAATCCCTTCAGGGGAGTGTCCGCGCTGTTCGTTACCAGGATATGATCTTTCGAACGTTTTACATGCGGAAGAGGATAGAAAAAGTCCGTGTTGATTCCGTTTGGTACCACCCGGAATTTGCGGCTTGACGTCTTGAAATCCCGGCTGATGTCCCTCTTTGAACATTCCGAGACCGTAATGATGTGGGAAAGGCGGCGCGAAACCCACTTCTGCATGCCGAGGAAGGAATACCACCTTTTCATCATAAGTTTCTTCAGAAGGGATCCGGCCGAACTGATTTCCACATCTCTGTCAACGGTAATCGGATGGTGGATGGTTGCCACAGTGGGAAAACCAAGGCCCGGAAGGCCCAGTATGCCATATGAAAGACACTGATTATCATGCACGATGTCGTAGTGTGGCTTCTTCCTTCTGAAGTAGTTATAGGTTCTCAGGCCAAATGTAAAGGGCTCCGGAAAACCGCCTGAGGACATGCTGAGAAGCTCCAGCTGGTTGATCGGTGACGCCAGCAGAACGCTCAGGCTCGCCGGTTTGAAAAGATGGTCGGGGTTATACAGATCAAGGTTCGGTAATTTGTGGAGCCCGATACCCTCGGCCAGTTCGGGATAGGGGGGACCTGATATGATATCCACAGTATGCCCCAAGTCTACCAGGGCTCTACTGAGATAATCGATATACACCCCCTGTCCTCCGCACGTGGGATTGCCCCTGTAGGTCAGAAGACATATGCTCAGCGGATCTGTACGGCCGGGTGGTCTGGAAGCTGTGTGCTCCATCATGCAGGCTGCCCCATATTTTCTTTTCCAGAAATAAAAGAATCAACAGACTCAACGTTAAAGGGGGATTTTCTATCAGATTTATGACCAGAGGTCAAAGATAAATCACTAACTTATGAAAAACAGATTCCTTTTGTTTAGGGGCGTTGTTTAGGGAACTGTTGTACTAGCTCAATAATTCGGTAACTTTTTGGAGCTTGTCAAAGGGCGTTTCATAATTCAATCCACCATGGAGGCGAAGGTGGTTATACTCGAACAGGAAATTGCCAAGATTCATGATAACATCTTCCTCTGATTCAAAGAAATTTGGTGAAAAGAATTCCCGTTTCAATATGCGTCAAAAGGCTTTTATCTTACCGTTCGTCTGAGGCCTGTAAGGCCTTGTATAGATATGTTTGACCCCCATCCCTTCGTAATCAGTAATTCCCCGTATTTTACATTTTCGTCATTCCGGCGGAAGCCGGAATCCAGTAAATTGAATCTCCCCGCAGCAAGTTCTGGATATCCCGTATCAAGTACGGGGCAAGCTTATCAAGCCCGGCATAACGGTTTTGAGACTTTTTACGGCACCATCTTGAATCAATTGTCCATATTTATCAAATTAACAATTATTGTTGTTATGATGTCCTTTTCCTTAGGATTGCTCATGGCAATCATCAACGTCAATGCTACTAAAGCGTTATCTGCTATCCGCTTCGTTCCGTCAGATGTATAGAGCAGGCCGTTCCGTTCAAGAAACCAGGTAAAAACAGCAGCGGCGATACGTTTGTTTCCATCTATGAATGAATGATTTTTCACAATGAAATACAGAAGATGTGCCGATTTTTCTTCGATACTGGGATAGAGATCCTTGCCGTCGAACGTCTGGCAAATCGTATCCAGAGAACTTCTGAACGAATTATCCTTTTCACGTCCAAACAGATCGGAATCACCAAACTTTCCCAGCATTTTCTTAATCGCGCCTTTAGCTTCTTCATATGAAATTCGTTTTGCTGTACGGTCAGATACGTGGACTAATTCCAGCTTTCCATAGTCGTATCGATCAAGCGTATCCAGAGCATAGCTGAAATCACCAATAACCCTCAGGAGACCTTCAGATTCAGAAACGGAGAGCAATTTGCGATCAACTATATTATCGATAAGCTTAATCGATTGTTTAAGTGCCTCATATTTTTCAATCTGTGATTGTAATCTCTTTTCATTCAGCGCATAGCCCGTGACAAGATAATCTTTCAGTATTTTATTGGCCCAGATGCGGAATTGGGTGCCTCTTTGTGATTTTACTCGATATCCGACAGAGATAATGGCATCAAGACTATAATAATTAACATTATAAGATTTGCCGTCACGGGCAGTTGTCCGGAATTTCCGGACAACTGCGCTTTCCTGCAGCTCATCTTCTTTAAAAATATTGCGAACGTGTTCGGAAATTGTTCTTTTGTTTTTCTCAAACAATTGGCACATTTCCGCCTGGTTAAGCCAGATAGTGTCCTCAACCAGGGTAACATCTAAAGACGCCTGTCCGTCTTCCATCTGATATATGACTATCTCGCCTGTATTTATTTGTTTGTTCATATGTCAGCATTCCCTTTT
>CAZSYH010000130.1:0-3368 GCA_964610735.1 uncultured Syntrophaceae bacterium
GAAAGGTTTCCAAAGATGACAGGTTACGCGGCCCCGATCCGGCGTCTCATAAAAGAGTTGTCCCGGTTCCCCGGAATAGGCGAAAAGACGGCCACACGGCTGGCGACATTCATACTGTATACCTCCGAGGTAGACGCGGCGAGGCTTGCCGAAAGCATCATGGAGGTCAAGAGAAAGATCCGCTTCTGCTCCGTCTGCTTCAATCTTGCGGAAGACGACCTGTGCGAGGTATGCAGCGATCCGACGAGAAACGGAGACACGATCTGCGTGGTTGAGGATCCCGATTCCCTCGTCGCCATAGAGGAAAGCGGAAGTTTCAGAGGTACATACCATGTCCTTCACGGCGTGCTCTCCCCCGCTGACGGGATCGGCCCCGAGTCTCTGAGACTTCGGGAACTGGTAGAGAGGATCGTCGCGAACAACGTCAGGGAGGTTATCCTGGCTACCAATCCCAGCGTCCAGGGAGAATCGACCGCCCTCCTCGTCACCAAGCTCCTGGAGGGGAAAGATGTCGCCGTCACCAGGATAGCCTTAGGTATCCCGATCGGGGGCGATCTGAAATACGTGGACAAGATGACCATGATGAAGGCCATCGAGTTCCGCCGGGGGATGTAAAACCGCCTCATGAATACCATCAGAGAGATACCCTGTGAGAGGATCATCGATACGGTACGAGACCTCTTCATCAGGGCGAGTACCGATCTCGGGGACGATGTCCTCTCCGCCATTCGAGGAGCTGCACAATCCGAAGACACGCAGCTCGGAAAATACGCCCTTGAAAAGATTCTTGAGAACGCGAAGGTTGCGAAGGATGATTCGCTGCCCCTCTGCCAGGATACCGGCCTCGCCGTCGTCTTCGTGGAACTGGGGCAGGATGTTCATGTAACGGAGGGGGATTTCAATGAGGCCGTCCAGGAGGGTGTCCGAAGGGCTTACCGGGACGGGTTTCTGAGAAAGTCCGTCTGCGACCCGATCACGCGGGCAAACACCGGGGACAACACCCCCGCGGTCACCCACACGGAAATTGTTCCGGGGGATACGATACGTATTATCGCCATGCCGAAGGGGGGCGGGAGCGAGAATATGAGCAGCTCCGTCATGCTACTCCCGTCGGCGGGTCTGGAAGGCATAAAAGAACACATCGTCGACATGGTGAGAAGAGCCGGGCCCAACCCCTGCCCCCCGATACTAGTCGGTGTCGGGATCGGGGGATCGATTGAAAAATCGGCGCTCCTCGCGAAGAGGGCCCTCGCGCGCCCAGTCGGCGAGCCGAACCGGTCGGACTCCCGGCTGTCGGAACTTGAAAAGGAAACCCTCGCGGAGATAAACACCCTCGGCATCGGTCCCCAGGGATACGGCGGCAGGACCACCGCCCTCGCCGTTCACATGGAGATGATGCCCTGCCACATAGCGAGTCTCCCGGTAACGGTCAATATACAGTGCCACGTGGCGCGCCACGGGGAGGCAATCATCTGAGATACCATGAAGAATCCTCAAAAAATCCATACACCCATAACCGCCCAGATCTGTGAGGGGCTGAGCGTCGGCGACCGAGTGCTCCTGAGCGGAAGCATCATCACCGGCAGGGATACGGCGCACAAGAGACTGGCACAGCTGATCACCGAGGAGAAGGCCCTCCCCGTGAAACTGGACGGCGAGACGATCTTTTACGCGGCTCCCACACCGCCGCCTCCCGGACGGGTCATAGGCTCCATCGGACCGACGACCAGCTACCGGATGGACGAATACGCTCCCATCCTGATGGAGGCGGGAATCCGCGGAATGATAGGGAAGGGAAGTCGCTCCGATGCGGTCAGGGACGCCATCGTGCGCTACAAGGCCGTCTACTTCGGGGCCATGGGAGGCATCGCGGCCCTGATGTCCGCGTGCGTGAAAAAAGCGGAGGTTATCGCCTACGAGGACCTCGGCCCCGAGGCAATCATGCGCCTGGAGATAGAGGATTTTCCTCTGATTGTCATAGATGACACGACGGGGAGAGACCTGTACGAAGATGCCACGGGGTGCCACGGCATGGCCCCGTAAAGACACTGGCCGTTTATGCAGATGCAGGGCTCTTCCTGTCCTTGACAAAATCCAGGACAAAGCTGAGATGACTGAACATGGCCCGGAACGCACGCTCCGGATCAGGTTTTTTTATCAGGGCGACAATCTGCTTGTGCTGTTTGACAATCTCCTTCATTTCGTTGGACCCTTCGAGCAGGTGGTACTGGTTTTCCTTGATGCCAATCGAGAGATAATCGTATAAATCCCTCATGATCTGGATATGGAGTGAGTTCTTCGTGGCATATGCGATTGCCATGTGAAATGACACATCCGCCTCCGCATTCATGATTCCCTCCTCAGTTGATTTCTCCAGTGTTGTTACGCTCTGTTCCATGAGGAAAATGTCTTTTTCCTCCGCTCTTTCAGCGGCGAGATAGGTTGCGTTACATTCAAGTCCCAGTCGTACCTCAAGCAGATCTTCGATGGATACAATTTCCCCTTTCATCGCCACAACGAGCGAATTTTTTTCCTCGAGTACGGGAAGACAGACAAAGGTGCCGCGTCCCTGCTTCTGCTCGAGAAACCCCATAGTTGTGAGCCTGTTAATTGCTTCCCTTACCGAAGCTCGGCTGACGTCAAAGGCTGTGGCAAGTTCCCGTTCGGACATTATCTGTTCTCCGGGATCCAGTTTGCCGCGCAGAATAAGCTCACGGATCTGATCGAAAACCTGATCGGAGATTCGCTTTGGTTTTATTGGAGAAATTTTCATGTCCATAATTCCTCACCGTTATTGTTACCTAAAGAATACCCGTAGATACTAAGTTCATGACTTTCCCTACAGTGGGGGGGTAGACGGAGCTACCGCCAGTTACCTCCTCTGGTGGGATTTTTTTATGAAGGCAAATTAATAACCCAAAGAGAAATAAAATAGCAACTATAATAGAGAAAATAACACAAAAGAAAGTTCTATTGCCAGAATTAGTTAAAAGGAGACGATCGTTTCGCAATCCTGACATCATTCGGCCTGGGTTCAGGGGTGTGGTATAAATGAGAAATAAGTGACTTATCTGCGCTGCTATAAGGCTTCGAGGTTTCATTGATAAACTTATGTTTTTATTCATTTTTTATCATAAATATCCAATATAACAAAGCACCCTCATTGTCTAGGGTGATCAATCTTCTATATGGCAGACAGATGCGGTCGACATTATTTCTATCAATGGCATGACCACTTGATGTTATGGTTTAAAGTGGTCATGCCATCAAACGGTATGGTGTATTGTTTCTATCACAGATATGCGGGGGAAGTCAACGATGGTATGCCAGTATTATTACATAGAGACTAGATAGTTATATTAAATCAC
>CAZSYH010000131.1:0-3336 GCA_964610735.1 uncultured Syntrophaceae bacterium
TAGCGATTAGATCTATGTTCTCAGGGAGTTAAGGCCACTCGCAACATAATAGCAGGTATGTATTTTTTATGGAATCGATCGTTGAATTAATCCGAAAGCGTATTTCGTGCAGAACCTACGAAGGCAGGGCTGTTGAAGAAGAAAAAGCAGAGCAACTGTCTAGTTTTTTCAGCAGAAACACGAGAGGCCCTTTCGGCAGCATACTCAGATTTAAGCTCCTCGATCTGAGTGAGCTGGAGAGAAAGGAGATTAAGACTCTCGGAACCTATGGAGTAATCAAAGGCGCGCGACTATTCATTGTGGGAACCGTAACCAGGGGATATAAGGCGATGGAGGATTATGGATATTGTATGGAAAAGAATATCCTTGTTGCCACCGATCTTGATCTCGGTACCTGCTGGCTTGGAGGAACGTTCAACAGAAGCGGTTTTGCCGGAAGAATGAACGTAGCTGAGAATGAACTCCTCCCAGCTGTCAGCCCCGTCGGCTATGTCAAAGACAAGCGGTCCCGGACTGATAATCTTTTCAGGTTTATAGCGGCGTCAAACAAGAGAAAACCATGGAGTGAACTCTTCTATGACGGGTCTTTTAAAATTCCGCTTGCTGAAGAACGCGCAGAAAAATATGCTGTTCCTCTCGAATCGGTACGACTTGGGCCTTCCGCATCTAATAGGCAACCGTGGCGAATCTGTAGGGAACAAGATAAGAACGTGTTCCATTTTTATCTGGAACGGACAAAAGGATACAATAAATTATTTGGAAATATACAACTGCAAAATATCGATATGGGAATCGCCATGTGCCATTTCGAACTCTCCGCAAAGGAAATTGGTCTGGAGGGGAACTGGAAGGAAGACAAACCGGATATCCGAAGCGGTCAGATGGAATATATCGTAAGCTGGGTACACCTATGAATCAGATGAACCCTTTGGGCGGAGCTTTACGTGTGCTCTCCCGGAAAAGCAAGGACTGACCAGCTGAAGCGGAAAGCCGGGTGCAGGTAGCACTCAAAAAAATGACAGATTTCTGACCTAAAATGTGGTAAAAGGCTGGCTTAGTTTTTGTGAAGTTAACTATTTGTGCAGCGAATCTTTTGGATTGACTGAGGGTAGTAGAAAGGAATTTATACATATGGTCCAAAACAATGCCTCTGCCCCATCTGATTTTATCAGGGATATTATCGAGGACGACCTTAGAACCAGCAAGCATAAAGGACACGTGGCGACCCGATTTCCGCCTGAGCCTAATGGATACCTCCATATCGGACATGCAAAGTCCATCTGCCTCAATTTCGGTATCGCCGCCCAATACGGGGGCACCTGTAATCTGCGTATGGATGACACTGATCCGAGCGGGGAAAGCATGGAATACGTCGATTCTATCCTTCGAGACGTGAAATGGCTGGGGTTCGACTGGGAAGATCGTTTATATTACGCCTCTGATTACTATGAAAATTTGTACCAGTATGCCGTCCAGTTGATCAAGAAGGGCAAGGCCTTTGTTTGCAGTTTAAGTCCGGATGAAATTCGGGAGCACCGGGGCTCCTTCACCGAACCGGGCAAAGAGAGCCCTTATCGCAAACGATCGGTGGAAGAAAATCTCGATCTGTTCGAACGCATGCGGGCCGGAGAGTTTGAAGAAGGGTCCCACGTACTTCGGGCAAAAATTGACATGACATCTCCTAATATCACCTTGCGGGATCCTGTCATGTACCGGATTAAAAAACAGACTCACTATAGAACCGGCAATCAGTGGTGCATATATCCTATGTATGATTTTACCCACTGTCTCTCGGATTCCATCGAAAGGATCACCCATTCCATCTGTACCCTGGAGTTCGGAAACAACCGGCCTCTTTATGACTGGTTTCTGGATGAATCGAACGTCGAATGTCATCCGCAGCAGGTCGAGTTTGCCCGTCTCAATCTCAGCTTTACTATTATGAGTAAACGTTTGCTAATTGAATTAGTGGAAAGAGGATCTGTCAGCGGATGGGATGATCCGCTGATGCCTACCCTGGCAGGGATGCGCAGACGGGGGTTTACCCCCGAAGCGATCCGCGACTTTTGTGACCGTATCGGAGTAGCCAAAAATGACAGCCTTGTCGACATGGCTTTACTTGAAAACTGCGTCAGGGATGACCTGAATGAAAAGGCTCCGCGTGTTATGGCCGTGCTCCGACCACTCCGTGTGGTCATCGATAACTACCCGGAAGACCAGGTTGAGGAACTCGATTGCCCCTATCATCCCAAGAATCCCGAAATGGGCTCCCGGAAAGTGCCCTTCTCACGGGTACTCTATGTAGAGCAAGACGATTTCATGGAAGATCCTCCAAAAAAGTTTTACAGGCTCACTCCCGGCAGGGAAGTGCGTCTCCGCTATGGGTATTTTATAAAGTGCGTGAGCGTAGTCAAAGATCCGGACACGGGAGAGGTGGTCGAAGTCCACTGCACCTATGACCCGGAAACGCGAAGCGGGTTTGCCCCCGACGGCCGGAAGGTCAAAGCGACCATCCACTGGGTATCGGCAGCCCATTCTATCCCGGCGGAAGCGCGCCTTTATGACCGCCTTTTTCGCGTGGCCAATCCTCTGGAGGAAGGTGCCGATTATACGGAGTACTTCAATCCAAAATCATTAGAAATCCTCAGATCATGCCGGCTGGAGCCAAGCATAACGAATGCCGAACCGGGAAGCCGGTTCCAGTTTGAAAGGCTCGGCTATTTTTGTGTGGATACCGTTGACTCATCCTCTGACGCCCTTGTCTTCAACCGAACGATAACACTGCGGGATTCATGGGCAAAAATAGCTGATAAGGGGAATAAATAGGCTGTAAGTGTTGTTTCTATCAGTTTTCTTCAGGAAAACTATCAGAAGAGACACCTATATAGGCATCAAAAATGGGTGTTTTTATCTTGCCCTCGGCGCACGTTCATCAATAGTTATTATGTTCTGGTTTTTTTCTCCTCACTCAAGTATGGCTCTCCAAGGCAAAGACCGAATGTAATAGAGTGATCGACCTTCTGTGCCCGTTCCTCCTACTTATTGAAAATCGTTAACGAAGTTGTGCCATATACCAGATACATTAACCAAAAAATCGACAGGAAAGTTTGGGTATAATAAAGTTATGTTGCGAGTATAGTTATGTTACCAGATATAGTTCATGTAATTCCTACCAATTCATGGTTTAAGAAATCCATATAATTCTTTTCACTCCTTTGATCTATTTTCCAAGCCAAGATTGCTTTAGAGTCGTTTTCTCATCTTGAGACAAAGGAGAGAACTCGATGCAGAAAGCGCCGATCTACAGGAAGCGACCATGTCGAATCTGTCGTCGCT
>CAZSYH010000132.1:0-3307 GCA_964610735.1 uncultured Syntrophaceae bacterium
TGTTCTGCGCGAACACCCTGATCGCCTTTCCGTCCGCCCTGTTTTTGCTTTCAAGACGAGTCTCCGTTTCCATGGATAGTGAAAGAAGACGCTTGTAGCTGTCTTTCACCGCGAGGCGCACCTCCCGCGCGGCGGGATTATCACCCTTTACAAAATGCCGTTCCAGTATGTCGATAGTTCTTTCCTCATCCGGGAGCACGCGAAATATGAGAAATCCGTCGGCAGCGCCGCGGCGGATAGCCAAGACACGGTGCGACGGCGCCTTGGCCACGGGTTCTTCCCAGTCAAAATAATCCCTGTATTTTGCCCCCTCCTCTTCTTTGTTCTTCGCAATCTTTGAATGTATGACAGCCTTCTTGGCGAAAAGTTCCCGCAGGGCAGCTCTGACTCCCGCATCCTCGTTTATCCACTCCGCAATGATATCACGCGCGCCGGCGAGCGCGTCTTCAATTGTTTCCACGCCCTTTTCGAGATCAATAAAGGCGATAGCCTCCGCCTCCAGGTTGATGTCACCCTGTTCAAATATCTTTGCGGCCAGCGGCTCTAGCCCACGGTCTCTTGCCGCCATTCCACGGGTACGCCGTTTCGGTCTATAGGGCAGATAGATATCTTCCAGAAGGACCAAAGTTTCGGCAGACAGCACCTTTTCCTTCAACTCGTCGGTAAGCTTGCCCTGTTCCTCCAGCGATTTGAGAACGGTTCCTCTTCGTTTATCCAGCGTACCGAGTTGCTCAGCCCTGTCCTGGATGGATATGACCTCTACCTCGTCCATCCCCCCGGTTGCTTCCTTGCGATAACGGGCGATAAAAGGAACAGTTGCCCCCTCTTCTAAAAGCAGCAAGACAGCCCGTACCTGTTTTTCCGTCAATTGCAGTTCCTGCGCTATCTTTATAATCTGTTTTTCAGTCATTCGTATTTTGGGCTCCATATGATTTCGATTCTTCGGGAAATTGACAAGGGACAGGATGTTAAGGATTTAAAAACATCCGAAACCGTTCCGGTATCTCAAAGTTTTTTCCTGAGGCATAATTCTTAGCTGAAGGGCATGACATACCTGTACATCATCCAGAAATGTGAAAAGGTTCCCATCATGACAAAAACATGGAAAATTTCATGGAACCCGACAATGCGGGGCCAGGGATCAGGCCTCTTGATCGCGTAGATTATGGCACCTGTAGTATAAAACAACCCGCCAATGAGCAGCCATGTCACTCCCCCGAGATGAATGGTTTTTATCAACGGCCATACGACAACAATGGCCAGCCACCCTGTGACAACATAGATAAGAGTGTAAAGCCACCGCGGAGCCTGGAGCCATAAAATTTTCATAAATATGCCGCACGCGGTTACCCCCCATATGACTCCGAACAGGCTCCACCCCCAGGGTCCTCTCAACGGAATAAGGCATATGGGCGTATATGTGGCCGCGATAAGTATAAATATCATCATGTGATCAATCTTTCGCAGACGCAGCGCGGCCTTTTCCGAAACGGGCAGCCAGTGATACAGGGTGCTCGCAGTATAGAGCAGGATCATCCCCGCTCCAAAGATGGAGAAAGCAACTATGTGAACGGGTCTAACGGGGTGAGTAGAGCCCCATATCAGGAATATCAATCCTGTAACAGCAAGGATAATGCCTATGCAGTGCGTAAGGCCACTGATCGGATCTTTCAATTTTACCATAATTACAGATCCTCATGCGGGTTGCAAAATCTTCCCATTAATGGGAAGATGGTGCGTCAAATTTCCGGCGTGTCGGTGCGAGATCTGCGGGTTGTGGGCTGAATCCTGCAGTGCCGGAGGCCGATACTATTGCATTTTCAGGCATGTTGTCAATTGTAAAAATCAGTGGTTCTCTTGTAACAGGGACCACAGTTTTATGTTCGGCTTTGATGGTTTGATATTTGATAAGAATTGAGGTCCCCATAAAAAACATCAGGATTAGGAAAAATCTCCAGAAAACGCTTGCATTATGTTCCTATTGTTATAAGAGTAGCAAAAAATTACAGAGTATTTATTCGAGCAGGAAAGGAAAAAGAAAATGCGGATAACAC
Source organism: uncultured Syntrophaceae bacterium (assembly GCA_964610735.1). Lineage (GTDB taxonomy): Bacteria > Desulfobacterota > Syntrophia > Syntrophales > UBA2210 > UBA2210. The sequence goes on from CAZSYH010000132.1 coordinate 2,055, forward strand.
AGGGAAAGTGGTTTTACGTACCGGTTGTGATTATAGGTATGGCATTGCTTGCCATGCAGGCATGCAATAAAGAAGAGGTAAAGCTCCCGGAAGGCACAATAGTGGTAGTAAACGGAGCAGTGATCACTCAGGAAGATCTTGATGCAGAGTTGTCCATGGCGCAGCAGCAATTTGCCGCTATGGATCAGTTAGACGATGAACAACTTGCTCAAATCAAGGCAGATCTCCTTGAGAGTCTTATCTCCCGTAAGGTGCTCTATCAGGAGAGTCAGAAAAAGGGAATAAAGGTGGACGATGTGACCATCGATGAACGCCTTGCGAACATGAAAAAACAATTTCCAAAGGAAGACGATTTCAAAGCTATGCTGGAGAAGATGCATCTTACTGAAGATGCTCTGAAGTCCCAGTTGCTTGAAGGGATGGCAATCCAGAAACTCGTAGACCAGGAAGTCATGAGCAATATGGAGATATCGGACAAGGATACGAAGGATTATTACGATAAGAACACGGACCTCTTCAAACAACCAGAAAAGATTCAGGCAAGCCATATCCTTGTCAAGGTTGAATCGGGGGCGGACGAATCAGTTAAGGCTGAAGCACTCAAGAAGATCAAGAAGATACAGGAAGAACTGAAAGCGGGTGGAGATTTTGCTGAACTTGCCAAAAAATATTCGGACTGTCCCAGCAGCGCCAAAGGTGGTGACCTCGGCTACTTCGGACGGGGACAGATGGTAAAACCCTTTGAAGATACAGCCTTTTCTCTGAAACAGGGAGATCTAAGCGATATAACCGAAACCGACTTCGGTTATCACCTGATAAAAGCCGGGGACAGAACCCCTGGGGTTGTAACCGATTACAAGGATATCAAAGAAAAACTTGCCCAATATCTGAAACAGATGAAGGCCAAGGAAGAGATGAAGAAATATGTTGAAAGTCTGAAGGAAAAGGCAAAGATAGAAAGATTTCTTCCAGAAGCTAAAAAGCAGAATTCATCTGAATAAGGCACGCTAAATGAAAGCCGCCTGTTGGCAGGTGATTTGTCCCGGAATAATTTGATCTCAAGGCCGGGAAAACTTTCACGTACATTTACACCCATTGTCAAAATAAAAAAGGAGGTTGGCTTTTTACCCAACCTCCCGTTATTTCTGGTAGTCCCACGGGGAATTGAACCCCGGTTTCCGGCGTGAGAGGCCAGCGTCCTAACCGCTAGACGATGGGACCATGGCTGGGGGACCAGGATTCGAACCTGGGTA
>CAZSYH010000133.1:0-3268 GCA_964610735.1 uncultured Syntrophaceae bacterium
ATTCACCTACAACTCCTCAAAACCATTTCAGGAGAAAATTGACTATTACCACTTGGTCTTCCCCCGATTTAGTGGACATCCCAAAGAGTTTCTCTTATAAACATAGAGTAATTTGGAGGGGATTATGGTCTGATCATCTAAAGCCCTGTTTCTCAAAACGAGAGACGGGGGTTTTTTGTGGATGGTTTCATATTGTTAAGTTGTAATGTCGGAGAGGAAACCAAGAGGAAAGGAAAATGGTTATGAAAGTGAAACGGTGTTTTATCGCATTATTCGTTCTTTTGTTTCGGGTCGGTTTGCCGATGCAAGTAATGGGGGTTTTGTGATACTTCATTGACAATTCTATGGGACTCGTGAAATAGTTCAAATTAAAGGAGGGCAATATGGACAAGGATGATATGATTGAACTTGCCGCTACAATGGATAAAGAACTTCAACTAGAGAAGAACAAGCTCGACGAAAGAGTAGAGGAAGATTTCGATGAAAGATATGATGATGAGCCTCGGACTTTTAAGCTCCAGGGAAAAACTCTCTTAATCGGTGGGGCAATTGTTCTTTTTATCATCATTATTGTTGGTCTTTGGCTACCGAAGAAGAGCAATCTTTCAAAGGCCGATTTCAATACCTTGATTAAGCGTGTGGATAAGATCGAAGCGCAAATGACCGATGTGGAAGGAATTGAAGAGAGAATTGCTGCCAGGGAGAAGGGTTTAAAGACGGATATCGCCGCAGGCGGGGCACTGGAGCAGCAACTCGATTTGCTAACCAGGAAAGTGGAGGCGCTTGAACAAAAGATGGGTTCCGTGGACAAAGAAGTTCAGGCCACCAAAACCAGTACGGCTGAGCGAGTCAAGGCGAAAAAGGCTCAATATCATGTGGTCGTGCGCGGCGAAAGCCTCTTCCGAATCGCCAGGAAATACGAGCTTACGGTGGACAAACTCTGCAATCTCAACAAGATCACACGCCGTCAGTCAATTTATCCCGGACAGAAACTGCTGGTTTCCACCGCGAATGGTTCATAATGATGTATGTAAATTGGAAAACTCTGCGCAATCGGAGAATAAAACGGTAGCGTAACCTTTTTTCTGCCTGCTAGCGTTGCAATTGCTTGAAATTAAGTGAACATAAAACATAACTGACTTGACCGCGGCACGGAATTAAGTGTTATGTCCCTATAATCCGCTATATATTCAACGATAACCGGAGGATTGATTATGTGTTTAAAAAACAGGATGATTGTTTTGTCAGTTGTTATATGGTTTTTATCGATACCGGTAATGCTGCACGCCGGGACTCAGCTGCCCGGGAAAATACAGTCAATTATTGACGCGCCCCGGTACGTGCCCTCTCAATGGGGGATTTTAGTGGCAGACCTTAAAACGGGGAAAACACTCTACGAGCTGAACGCAGACAAGCTTTTTGCTCCGGCATCCACGACAAAATTGTTTACAATGGCTACCGGACTTGACACTTTCGGAGCAGATTATCAATTCGAAACTCCCGTATATCGCAACGCACCCATTAATTCCGCAGGTGAATTGAAAGGTGATCTTATACTGGTGGCCAGCGGTGATCTGACCCTCGGAGGTCGTACGGACGCTAACGGTCATATAGCATTTACCGAAATGGATCATACGGATGCTGGCATGGACGGACCCCTGTCTGCAGTGTTGACCGAACAGAACCCTCTGGCGGGGATTAACAATCTGGCCTCGCAGGTGGCCGCTTCCGGCATCAAACGGATATGTGGTGAAATTATTATTGATGATCGTCTGTTCGAAGTGAGCACAGCCGGACACAGTTTCATCAGGACACCCATTACCGTCAACGACAATCTCATTGATTTTGTGATAACACCGTCTGAACCCGGGATGGACGCGACTGTCGAATGGCGCCCTCGCACCTCGGCCTACCGGGTTGACGCTCAGGTAAAAACCTTAGCCTCAACGGAAACGCCCCGTATCCTTATCACATCCGGTGCTTCTAACAGGATTTTAGTCAGGGGACAAATGCCGGCTAAACAGAAGCCGTCAATTCGCGTCCGGCAGGTTGAAGACCCCGCCTCGTTTGCCCGAACTCTTCTTATTGAGGCTCTTCAACGGGCAAATGTTACGGTAGATATCTCACCATACGACAAAAACCCCTCCGACCGACTACCTGAAAAAAACGCTTATAAAAAAATGCAACGGGTGGCCTTATTGAAATCACCACCCTATTCCGAAACGGTAAAACTGATTTTGAAAGTCAGTCACAATATTGGTGCGGATATTACCCCCCTTTTAGTTGCCGCAAAGAACGGAGAATACACCTTTGAAGACGGAATGGCCATTGAAGGAGTCTTTCTCAAGCGGGCCGGTGTAGATATTAAGTCTATTTCACTTGCCGATGGCCAGGGCGGGGAGCGGGGCGATCTCGTCACACCCCGAACTGTGGTTCAACTATTAAGGTACATGGCAACCCGTCCCTGCTTTAAGGCGTATCACAATGCCCTACCGATACTCGGCGTAGACGGAACTCTGGCTCATTCAGTTCCACCCGATAGTCCAGCCAGAGGCAAGGTATTCGCCAAGACAGGCACAATCGTTCAGGGGGATCTTTTGAATGATCGCCCCATTCTCCTGGCGAAGGGATTGGCGGGCTATATAACAACATCCGGTGGTCGCGAACTGGCATTTGCGGTTTACGTGAATAATGTACCCATACAAGAACTCGATGACATGTTAAAAGTCGGGAATGACCTTGGAAAAATTTCGGAAGCCGTGTACATTGCGGAATAGCTGAGGGGCTATGAAAAAGGGAAAGGGTGAACAGATGAAGAGAACAGGATTGACAATGTTACTTGCTGTTTTATTTATCCTGTCGGTATCCGGTTCCGTACCCGCCGGGGAAACTGCCGACACAAAAGTCCAAATTTGATATTCAAAGTGGAATTCGAAGGCGGCAAGCTTTACCGTTCCGGTGAGATCAGGGTGGTAGAACGGAACAGTAACTATCGGCAGATGGGCCGGCAATACGTTATGCTTCTGAAAGACGATCTTAAGGAACTCTACCACGATGCCATAGATAAGTTCTTTATAAAGAAAAAGGGGTTAGCCAAAGTCGGTTAACCTCTTTTTCTTTTCCGGTCATTTTGTCCCGCTATAGCCCCGCTTTTGAAAATCCTAATAATAATTCGAGTCTGATTCTGTTTCTCCCAATTCTCATGTTCTCTTTCTGAACATTTCATTAAACCCGATTGGACGTTTCTTTTAACCAATCGCGTATCTCG
>CAZSYH010000134.1:0-3247 GCA_964610735.1 uncultured Syntrophaceae bacterium
GCTGAGCGGCCGCTTTCGGCACTACCGAAAAGTCGAGTCAGCCGAAGAGAGTTTCACTCCTCGGCTGCTCACGGAACCGTACGTGACAGTCTCCCGTCATACGGCTCTTGATCACACATTTGTTGCCCGTAATAAATACCAATGAGCAAAAAGTTTTGGTCGCTCTTTTCTTAGCCTGCTTAGTCTATGCTGTGCCGCCTTAATCGAGATGCGATACTTTGTTTTTGCCCATTTTATAAGTCTTGACTGGAAGACAGTCCATAAGTGATAACTAAACTTCCTATACCAAAACTTCCCGTAGTACTCGATCCATCCTTTTAGTTTCGCGTTGTATCTCCTGGCAAGCTCCTGAGCATCTTCAGTGGATCGATGTACTCCCCACTTCTTGATTTCTTCAGTGATTCTTACCATGGCTTTCTTTGAGGCTCCTGGCATACATTTCCTGAATAAAAACCCTTGTTTATCCTTAAGTGTTCTCAGTTTAAAATCATATCCCAGAAAAGTAAAACTCGTTTGCACATTCCACCTCTTGAAGGTATCTACGTACACGATCTTCGATTTTTCCTCATTGACACTCAGTCCAACTTGTCTGAATCTTTCCGTTATCTTTTCTTTAAGCCTAATAGCCTCCTTCATTGTTTGACAATGACAGACAAGATCATCTGCATATCTCTCAAATGGGTGCATTAGGGCCTCCTTCATCATCCATTTATCAAAGGCATAATGGAGAAATAGGTTAGCTAGCAAAGGGGAAATAACCCCTCCTTGTGGCGTTCCTATCTCTCTTTCCTTCATTACCCCTTCTTCATTTGAACTCTGCACAGGAGCTCTTAACCATCTCTTACAATATAGAATAACCCATTTGGGCATATCATGATATTCCAGTGCCTTGATAACTAGGTCATGCCTTACATTATCAAAGAAACCTTTAATATCAATTTCGACTACCCAACTATACGACCAGCATCTCCTTTTGCATTGTTCTAGCGCTTGATGAGCTGATTTATTGGGCCTATATCCATAAGAGTCTTGGTGAAAGATCGGGTCCAGTTGTGCTTCCATATAGAGTTTGATGGCTCCTTGAGCTACTCTGTCTCCTACTGTTGGGATTCCTAGTATCCTCTTGCCACCATTCCCTTTAGGAATGCACTTCTCTAATACAGGCGGAGGAAGGTAACTTCCTGAGCTCAGCCTGTTCCAGATTTTATATAGGTTGTTATCCCGATTCTCATCAAATCGGGCTATACTTTGTCCATCAACACCAGGCGCTCCGCGATTGGTTTTGACTTGCTTGTAGGACTCCCATATCAACTGCTTAGGTATTTCAAATGCTTTTCCTTGTATCACTACATCCTTCTCTTTTTCGAGTTGTGTCTTGTACATTTCAGTAATCCATGCCCCTTCGCTCCAATCCCATTACAGGATCTTCCTCACTACTACGAGCATGTCCGCCCCTGTCTTCCATTGCGTGCTGAAAACAGGTTCACACGTTCCCTAGACTGGCCTGACTTAGGATCTCGCTGTCTTAACACCGGATGTCACACCATCGGTAAGCAGGTTTCCTTTGTGCTCTGTTCAGAGGAGGGCTACACCGCCTCTTTTCGACATCATCTTAAAATTTCGATGCTTCATCGATCAGTTTACTTTCATTCGACTTCCTAAGTCTTACATGACGGTAGTATTTTCCGCCTTTTCCTGCGTCGCTCACCACAGACCTCATTGAAGGTCTGCAGCATCAGGTCGTTTGATCAGTATTCCTGTAAATCCTGATCGGAGGGCCTTCCTCCATCCAGTCTAGGGCATGAAGTTCTCATGCTGCCGCTTTTATGTCTTTAGCATGGGTCCTCCTTCGTGTCACACATAGCCAGTTTTTTCGCCCGATTGCCAGAGGCCGGATAGCTCTTTCGGCTACATTATTATCAATGCGGGCATAAGGATATAGTGTATAGTTTTTCAGATGGGGAATCAAAGCGCAAAAATATCCCAATGCCGCTTTAAACTTTGATTTGGGGAGGATTTTTTCTTCTACCAGCCTCTTTTTAACGCGATTGATCATGGCATCAATAACAGGGACTTCCTGCTCTTGACGCATTTTAAGTCTTTCCTCCGGCGTCAGCAACCAGGCTTGTTCTTCTAACCGGAACAGAGTTTGTATTTGCGCAAGCACCCATTCCCTTAACTCACGGTCTCCCATTTCAGCCTCAAAAAATTTGCGGCGGATATGCGCCCAGCAAGGCATGCGGACACACCCGTTTTCTCTGGCAAAAATATCATAAGCCGCATATCCATCTGAATGCAGAACTCCTTTATAATCACCTAAAATCGCCCGAACATTTTCATGCCGCCGATTTTCTTTAAAATCATAAATTCGGTAAGGTGGATCGGTTCCCTCTCCACCCACAACTGTCCACATGTAACCCTGTTTGCATTGCGGTTTATCCTGTATTTTTACCGGACTTTCGTCGATAAAAATATTGCCGCTATCCAGAATAATTTCTTTCATTTTACAGTACAGTGGTAATAGAGATTCTCCCAGACGAATAACCCATTGCGAAAGCAGTTTGCGGCTGATATAAATGTTTTTTCTGCTCATCTGCTCCGCAATACGATATAAAGGTAAATGATCGACGAACTTTTTGGTTGCGATTTCGGCAAGCAGGCTCTCATCAGCCCTGCACTTGGGGATAATGCCATCCGGCATCAGTGCAGTAAATATGCCGGCCTCTTCCTTTTGGGGATGAGCGTATTTTGGCCTGACAAAAGCTTTCAGATAATAGCTGCCTGGGCGATGGGCCAATTTATATGTGGTTGTTTCCCCGATTTTCACAAGGGCTATGCCCGTTTCTTTGCAAATTTTTTCCTCTTCGGGAATGTCCAGCACAATGGTTTCGACAGGAAGATCTTCGGGCAGCTGAATGGCATCTTGTCCTAAGCGCTTGGGTTTGCGTCTTTCATGGGCAGGGACTGACTGCGTTTGGGTGTCTTTCTGATCGAGGGGGAACGAAGCCATCAAATTGCAGTTGTTCAGAGCTAAGGGTCCGTAAGGAAATAACTACCACATTTCAGCTGCGCCAAAGCCCCGGGCTTGATCGATCGTAAGCTAGCCCATATTTCTAATATTGGGTAGCTTACGATCGACCAATCGCGGGAGCTTTCGCGTTGCCGAAATGGGCAGTTATTTCCTTACGGACCCTAAGATCAGATACGATCTTTTCTGAACGCTTGCCAAAAATCTGGCGTTTTAACC
>CAZSYH010000135.1:0-3196 GCA_964610735.1 uncultured Syntrophaceae bacterium
TGAAATCCATAAGCTGCATTGTATCCTTCGCCTTTGCGGGGCAAAGCAGTCATCGGTTCTCTTCACGATCTTTTCCACTGCCAGAAAGCTTCTTCCTGATGCTGTACCATTTTTCTATCCTGTCTTTTATGATCTTCTCGTACCCTCTGTTGGTGGGAGAGTAGTAGGCCTGGCCTTTTAATTTTTCCGGCAGATATTCCTGTGGAACATTGGCGTCCGGAAAGTCATGAGCGTATTTATAACCCTGACCGTAGCCTAAATCCTTCATAAGCCTTGTCGGCGCGTTTCTTATGTGAAGAGGAACAGGGAGAGAACCCGTTTTCCTTATGTCTCCCTTCACCCTGCCCAAACCGGCATACAGAGCGTTGCTTTTCGGAGCGGTCGCGAGATATACCGCGGCCTGCGCGAGGGCAAGTTCTCCCTCCGGAAGTCCGATAAATTGAAAGGCCTGCAGGGCGGATACCGCAATCCCCAGAGCCGCCGGGTCAGCATTCCCCACATCTTCGGAGGCAAACCTTATCATCCTGCGGAGGATAAAGAGCGGGTCTTCGCCGGCCTCCAGCATACGCCCCAACCAGTAGAGGGCCGCGTCCGGATCACTTCCCCTGAGACTCTTGTGGAGGGCTGATATCAGGTTATAGTGTCCCTCGCCATTTTTATCATACTGAAGGGCCTTCTTCTGAAGCGCCTCTTCCACTGTTGCAAGTGTAATCTTTCCGTCAGGTTCTCCGGCCTTATGGACAAGAGCCGCCGCGGCTTCCAGGTTATTGAGAGCCGTGCGGGCATCTCCATCCGCTGCCCATATGATGTGATCAAGGGCATCATTATCCACCGCCAGTGAAAGTGTGCCAAGCCCGCGCTCTTTATCCCTGATCGCGCGCTTCAGAATCGCGCCAAGTTCATCATGGGAATAGGGTTCAAGCACCATTACCCGCGTTCTGGACAGGAGGGGAGCTATAACCTCAAAAGAGGGGTTTTCTGTGGTGGCGCCGAGAAGAGTGATCAGGCCGCTTTCCACGTGGGGCAGAAAGGCATCCTGCTGTGCCTTGTTGAAGCGGTGAATCTCATCAACAAACAGTATCGTTCTTTTCTGGTGATAACGGACCTGCGATTTCGCCTCTTCTATTACTGACTTGATCTCCTTTACCCCGGAGAGCACAGCGGAAATTATCTCAAAATGGGAATTTGTTTTATTCGCGATCAGACGTGCCAGAGTTGTCTTGCCCGAACCCGGCGGTCCCCAGAAGATCATTGAAAAAAGGTTATCTTCATCGATGGCGTGGCGCAACAGACTGTCAGGGCCGATAAGGCGGACCTGCCCCTCAAAATCCTCAAGGGTTTCAGGCCTCATCCTGTCCGCCAGAGGACGTCCCATTTTTTTAGTTTCTTTTTCCTGCTGATCAAAAAGGTCCATTGTATTACCGGCTTCAAGTTTAGAGTCCGGATATCAACCTTTCTTTCTTTTTTTTGCTGCTTCCACGATTTCAAATATCGTTGAAATTTTGTCCTTTGGCAGCTGATTAAAACATCGACCCCATTCTTCTGGAGTAAGCTTTTCCTTCAGATAGGTTTCCACCGGAAAGTATGCCTGCCAGCAGGTAATAACGCGTTGACATGGGAGATTATCCCGTTCCTGCAGGCAATAGGCAAAGGTAACCTCCCCACCAAGTCTGGGGCACCTGATTTCTAAATCTTCATATTTTTCCATTTGTCATGATACCTGAATCGGGTCCCGAATTCAACGATTCAAGTCTATTACTCGAAACTTCAAACTCGAGACCCATGACTCTCTTTATGGTTTTGGATATTGCCCGACTGTCTTTTTCGCCCGATCGATCTCACTTTCAGGCAGTACATAATCTGTAAGCTTTCCGGAAAGATATGCATCATACGAAGCAAGATCAATGAGCCCGTGGCCGCTCCAGTTGAAAAGGATTACCTTTTCTTTTCCCTCTTCTTTGGCACGCCTTGCCTCATCAACAACGGCAGCGATTGCGTGATGTGTTTCAGGCGCAGGAATGAACCCTTCCGTTCTCGCCCATTTTACACCAACATCAAAGGTCTCAAGCTGATGGTAAGCTCTTCCCTCAATAATATTTTCTTTAACAAGCTGGCTGATAATCGGCGACATGCCATGATATCTGAGACCCCCGGCGTGAATCGGAGCGGGAACAAAATCGTGACCGAGTGTATACATGGGAAGTAGAGGTGTTTTCTGTGAGAGATCTCCAAAGTCGTAAGCATAGGGCCCTCTGGTTATTGTCGGGCATGATGCGGGTTCGGCAGCAATTATTGATATATCTTTACCGTGAATCTTATCTCGCACATAGGGCAGGCACAGCCCGGCGAAGTTACTTCCACCGCCAGCGCAACCGATTACAACATCAGGATACTCACCAATCTTTTCCATCTGCTTCTGGGCTTCCAGCCCGATAATAGTCTGATGCAACATGACATGATTCAGAACGCTTCCGAGGGAATACCGTGCATCTTCGTCCCCGAGCATGTCCTCGATTGCCTCGCTTATGGCGATACCGAGACTTCCCGGTGAATCGGGGTTTTCAGCAAGTATCTTTCTCCCCGTCTCCGTCAAGTTACTCGGACTGGAGAAGCACTCGGCGCCCCAGGTTTGCATCATCAGCCGCCGGTATGGCTTCTGATCATAACTGACCCTTACCATAAATACCCTGCACTCAAGGCCAAACATCTGGCATGCCATGCTCAGAGCGCTTCCCCACTGGCCTGCGCCGGTTTCAGTGGAGATTCTTTTTATTCCGGCCATTTTGTTGTAATAAGCCTGGGCAACAGCGGTATTTGGTTTGTGAGAACCAGCCGGGCTCACTCCCTCGTTTTTGTAATAGATCTTTACCGGTGCATCCAGAAGCTTTTCAAAATTATATGCCCGATATAACGGGCTGGGTCGCCATAACAAATATTTTTCCAGAACCTCTTCAGGAATATCTATCCAGCGCTCTGTGCTCATCTCCTGTTCAAGAAGAGCCATCGGGAAGATCGCGGCCATATCCTCCGCGCTCAGAGGCTTTCCTGTTCCCGGGTTAAGGGGTGGACTCATAGGAGTCGGCAGATCGGCCTGAATGTTGTACCATTGCTTCGGGATTTCACTTTCATCTAAAAATACCTTTGTCTGTCTCATAACATCTCCTCCTTTGTAAAATTGACTAAAATTCACTACACA
>CAZSYH010000136.1:0-3195 GCA_964610735.1 uncultured Syntrophaceae bacterium
CAAGCAATAAGGGTAATCCGTGTAATCTGCGAAATCTGCGGATTAAATTGGTGGGGAAAAACGGATGAGGAGTCGCCAATAAAACATGAAAAAAGAAAATGATGTCAATTATCTTTATGAAGTAAGCTGGGAGGTCTGTAATAAAGTCGGAGGGATATATACCGTCCTGAAGACGAAGGCCGGACATGCCGTTGAACATTTTGGTGAAAATTACTTTCTCATTGGGCCTGATGTGGGAGATAATCCGGAATTTGAAGAAACCGGTGAAGAGCTATGGAACGATGTTAAGAGCGAGATAAGCGGTAGAAATCTCGTGTGCCGCTGCGGCCGGTGGAATATACCTGGCAGGCCCCGGGTCATACTTGTCAATTATAATAACAAGTATCAGTCCGATAAGCTGCTGTTTCAATTGTGGCAGGATTATGGCGTAGATTCGATGAAAGGCGGATGGGACTACATCGAACCGATATTGTTTGGCACTGCGGCAGGCGAAGTCATTCAGATTCTGCATCAACTGATCGCAGGTGAGAAAGAAATAGCAGTTGCGCAGTTTCACGAATGGATGACCACCGCGGGGATGCTTTATTTAAAGAAACAGCTCCCGGCCATTGCCACCGTATTTACAACCCATGCCACAATGTTAGGAAGATCCCTCGCCGGGAGCGGCGCCGATATTTACACAAAAATAGAAGATATACCGCCCTGGGAAATGGCCGAAAAGGTTAATGTCACGGCAAAGCATTCCATGGAAACCGTGTCGGCGCGCGAAGCCGATTGCTTCAGCACAGTGAGCGATATAACGGCCGGTGAGGCCGCCCACCTTCTACAACGAAGACCGGATGTGGTTCTTCCCAATGGCATTAATATCGGTAATATACCGAACTGCAACAAAGAAAAAGAAGTTGTACGCGAGCATCGTCGTGTATTGCTTGAATTTGCGGCCAAATTTCTCCAGGAGGAGATGGATCCGGAAAATACAAAAATATTCATGACTTCAGGTCGATATGAATTTCGAAACAAGGGGATTGATCTCTTCCTCGAATCGCTCAAGAAGGCAAATGACCGTTTAAAAGAATCAGAAAGCCAGACAAAAATTGTAGCATTTCTCTGCGTTGTGAACGGGAATATGGGCATTTCCAATGATGTGCAGCAGATTCTGAAGGGCGCCGATGTCGAACGATCCGGTATTTCCAGGATATGCACACATCAGATGCATGATTCCCAGCATGATCCGATCTGGAATGCATGCAGCGCTCTGGGTCTTTTCAATGCTCCCGATGATGCCGTTAAGGTTATTTTCATGCCTGTTTATCTCGACGGTTACGACGGTTTGTTGAATCTGACCTATGGTGATGCGCTGAGCGGGTGCGACCTCGGGGTCTTTCCGTCATACTATGAACCGTGGGGATACACGCCCCTTGAAAGCGCTTCCCTCTGTGTGCCTACGGTAACTACGGATCTTGCCGGATTCGGGATATGGGTTGCAAAACATTTTGATAACCATAACAAGGGAGTCATTGTCCTGGATTATCGCAAGCACAGCCGCGAAGAGATTGTTGATTATCTGAGCAGTCACATCGCAAATTTCCTGGAATGGCCGGAGGAGGAAATTAAAAGCCAGAAAAAACAGGCTCGTCTCATTGCTGAAAAGACGGACTGGAAGGAGTTTTATCCCTTTTATCTTCAGGCCTATAAAAAAGCGGCCGAAACAAGTCTTGAACGAATGCATATATTGGAGACGGGCGCTCACGGCCGCGAGATATATTATACAGGAACAGACTCTGCGCGGCCCCGGTTTAAAACCTTCAGCGTGATTGCAGCGCTGCCGGAGAATATCAAGTATCTCAGGAAGATTGCCTACAATCTCTGGTGGACGTGGAATCCTGAAGCGCAGGAACTCTTCGCAAGACTAGATCCGCAGCTCTGGACAGATGTCTCTCGTAATCCGATAGAGTTATTGGAACGGGTTAGTTTAGAGCGCCTGCAGGAGATGGCGAAAAATGAATCTTATCTGCGCAGGTATAACCAGGCTTTAAAGTTAATTGAAGATCAGCTGGAAGACAAGAGATCAGGCCTTCAGGATGACTCTCCTGTAACAAGAGAGACACCCGTCGCGTATTTCTCAACGGAATACGGACTTCATGAGAGTCTCCCCATCTATTCAGGAGGTCTCGGTGTCCTCTCGGGTGATCACTTAAAATCGGCAAGCAGTTTAAATATTCCCATAGTTGGCGTAGGGCTTCTGTATAAAAACGGGTATTTCCGCCAGACATTGGACAAGGAAGGAAATCAGATCGCCCTTTATCCAGATAACGACTTTTCCCGTATGCCTGTCCAGATATATGACGACAAAAACGGGGAGACGGTAAAGATCCATGTGGATCTGCCCGGTAGAAAGCTGTACGCGCAGGTATGGAAGGCGGATATCGGAAGAGTTACATTATATCTTCTCGATACCTGTATTCCAGAAAACAACAAGCAGGATATGCAGGTTACGTCCCGGCTCTATGGCGCTGATCAGCGGCTCCGAATAGAACAGGAAATCATGCTCGGCATAGGCGGCGTGAGACTTTTGGATATCCTTGGAATAAAACCTGCCCTCTATCATCTCAATGAAGGCCACAGCGCGTTCCTGCTGCTCGAACGCATACGGCAATTGATGAAAAAGGACGGGTTGAACTTTTGCGAGGCCAAGGAAGCAGTAAAGGCAAGCTCGGTATTTACAACCCACAGTCCTGTTGAGGCCGCGAACGAGCGATTCGAAGAATCCATCATGAAAAGTTACTTTTCCGATTATGTCAATGGTCTTGGAATATCATGGGATATTTTCTGTGAGCTCGGATGTGAGGGGCAGGAAAAACAGTTTTTCATGACCATTTTGGCTTTAAGGCTTTCCTGCGCGGCGAATGCGGTCAGCAGGCTCCACGGAAGGGTCGCAAGAAAGATGTGGAAGAATGTATGGCCGGGATTTGAAGAGGGCGAAATTCCGATCATGGATATAACAAACGGTGTTCATATGCAGTCATGGGCTGCGCCTGAAATGAAGGAAGTGTATGAAAAATATCTTGGAATAGACTGGTATTCGAAGGAATTTGGTCGGACAGGATGGGACAAAGCAGGCAAAATCCCGGATAAATTGTTGTGGCAAACCCATGTTGATCTAAAGACCAGCATGGTGGATTACTTAAGGAAACA
>CAZSYH010000137.1:0-3151 GCA_964610735.1 uncultured Syntrophaceae bacterium
AGGTGATCCTTCAGAGGAATTTCAATGCCATGCCCGAGCCGGGCGGCCTCTTCGGTCACGGTACCGTTCAGATAGTTCATGGGTGGGTCGCTGAAGATATCTGCCACCCTGCTGGTTGCCGGGTTACGATAGACATCTTCGGTAGAGCCGGTTTGCAGGACGCGCCCCTTATCGATGATCACGATATTACCTCCCAGCATCAGGGCCTCGGTCGGTTCCGTGGTGGTGTATACGACAATCGCCTTGCGTTGTTTGAAGATTTCCTGAAGCTCGACCCGCAACTCTTCGCGAAGTTTAAAATCCAGATTTACCAGCGGTTCATCCAACAGCAGGAGATCCGATTTTTTAACCAGTGCCCTGGCAATGGCGGTACGCTGCTGTTGTCCCCCCGAAAGTTCCGCGGGCAGACGATCCAGCAGAGGCTCAAGGTGAAACATGGCGGCGGCTTCACGGACCCGTTTGTCGATCTCTTTCCTGCTCTCCCCGCTCAGTTTGAGCGGGGAGGCTATGTTTTCGTAGACGGTCAGAGAGGGATAGTTCACGAACTGCTGGTAGACCATCGCGATATTTCGTTTTCTGACCTTTACGCCCGTTACGTCTTCTCCATTGACTAGTACCCTTCCGGAGGTGGGACGGTCGAGCCCGGCCATCATGCGGAGGAGAGACGTCTTGCCGGCCAGGGTGTGTCCGAGAAGGACATTACGAGACCCCGTCTCGAATTCCAGGTTGATATTGTCAAGATGAATTTCGCGGCCCACTTTTTTGGTAACAGATTCCAGCGATAAGGACATGAAACGAACACCTGTTTTCGTTTGCGCGGAGTATTCTCCGGTGGAAATGAACAAAGAGTGGCTTTCTCAGAATCCGGGCACGGCGGACGATCTCGTGGAAAGTCCGCAAGCCATCCTTTTCTCAATTATAAAAGTCCCAAAGCGTGAATATAATTAAAAGCAGTCTCTCAATAATGTTTTTGACTATTTGCTGGGGTGACGCATTCTGCCAACGAAGCCCGCTGTGTTGGCATGTTACACTAATAGTTGCATACGCAAGGGGTGATGAAGAAAGCAGCCGGGATAATTGCGCTATACTCGCATTCTGCACAGAAGGAAAATCTACAGAGAATCAACGCACAAACAAGTACCAGATTATCGAACATATAGTCAACATTTTTTATTGTCCCTCTCGGGGAATGGGAGAAAAACCTTCCAATATGGGGTGCGAGATTGTTTTTACCTTGTCGGGGAGATCTTCGTTGTGAAGGGTGAGCTTTGACCTGAGTTCATTTTGTATCTCTCTGGCCCTGTTGCAGTCTACGTTCCAGTTGTGCAGGTGTTCTGTCTTCATCTTTTAATCACGGGGATGGATGGGGTATGTTTTCCGCGAGGGATGACAGGACTTCCTTGGCTCTTTCGATATCCTTTTTTATCTGCCGGATAAGCTCTTCAGGGCCTTTAAATTTTATTTCATCACGCAGTCGGTCGATAAAGAATACTGTGATATTTTTTCCATATATATCGCCTTCAAAATCGAGCAGGTGCACCTCCGCTGAAATCTCTTCGTTATCGAAAGTGGGATTGCACCCGATATTGATGACGCCCTGATGTCTGGCTCCTTCAAGCTCGGCAATAATAACATAGACACCTGTCGCGGGAATTACCTTTTCGGATTTTATATTGGCGGTGGGATAGCCTATATCGGTGCCACGCCTGTAACCTTTGACGACGGTGCCGGTTACGCTATAGGGTCTTCCCAGCATTTCTGACGCCAGTTTAACATTTCCGTCAAGTATCGCGAGGCGTATGCCTGTGCTGCTGGAAATTATGCCGTTTGTTTTCACGGCGCCGATTTCCTCTACCTGAAACCCGAGTCTCCTGCCGTATACCTTTAAAAATTTCGCGTTTCCTCCTTTTCCTTTTCCGAATGCATAGTCATAACCGACAAGCAGTTTGCTCAAACGCAGTTTTTTCCACAGGATATTCTCTACGAATTCTTCGGCGGTTATCCTGGCAAACTCGATGGAAAATGTGATCAGAATGACGGCATCCACATCGCAGGATTCTATGAGTCTCAGTTTTTCATTCAGGGGAGTCAGCAGGAAGAAGGGTCTCCTTTCCGGGTGTATGATCTTCTGGGGATGGGGATCAAAGGTAATGACCACTGATTTTTTGTTTCTTTCGCCGGCTTCTTTCATGATCTTCCTGAAGATTTCTTTGTGTCCAAGGTGTACTCCGTCGAAGTTGCCTATTGTAACTACGGCGCCAGTCAAATCTTTGGGGATGTTATCAATATTTTTTATAATCTTCATAAACCATTCCATAAAAGGATTTTTTCTGGTGAAACTACCATGTTCGGAAAAAGCACAATAACACTTATTCCATTATTTTCAAGGGTAATTTCACTTGACAATATCAGGGTGTCTAAGTATAAGCGTTCCATAGTTTTCAGTGCCGAAGTGGCGGAATTGGTAGACGCGCTAGGTTCAGGGTCTAGTGGGCTTAAGCCTGTCCGAGTTCAAATCTCGGCTTCGGCACCATAATAAAACTAAAGGGTTGGCTCATATCGGGTGTGCAGAAAGAAATCTGCCACTTTTTCTTTATCCTTGATTTCATCACCTTCAGATGAAAATATGATTCTTCGATTCTCCTGTCTGCGTGCGAACACGCACGGGCAGGCAAAACATTTTTTCGACAAGTCTAAATCTCGCTTCACTGCAACCCCAAAACTCGTTCTTCGAACTCAAACAGTTGAATTGGACAGAGAGCGCATTCCCTGCTGCTTGCGGCGGGATTAGCGAGCGAATAAAAAGTAAACGTTTTCCTTCCCCCGATAAACGGGATAAGCCCCACTAAAGGGGATAAGTGCGATAACGAAGTTGCTTTATACAAAAAAGCAACTTCTATCTTACTAATGCGTTAACGAAATTATTCTCTAACAGAAAATAATTTCTAACTTACTAAACAATCGGGGATTCCTCGTAACTTGTTGCGAGGGGCTTCAATTTACGGCTGTTTCGCTGCGATTTGAACTGTTACCGAAAAAATATTAATTCGCGCTCAGAATCTATTCCCAAAATTCTGTGCAGCTTTTTGGTAGTTCTGAAAAGTCCTCAAATCATCTGATTCTGTGGCTTGTCAGGCCATGCCATATGCAA
>CAZSYH010000138.1:0-3100 GCA_964610735.1 uncultured Syntrophaceae bacterium
GTTCCTATGGCTGAAATGGTGCCTATTTCACGCATGCGTTCATAAACCGCCATTATCATGACATTCATGATGCTGACGAGGACCATGGCGATAAGCATGATCTTGATAAAAAATGTCATGATGTCTATCATCTGTACGATATTGTAGAAAGGGGAAAGTTTCTCCCATGTATGGACCTCGAATATGGGCTTCCCCGCTTCATTCTTTTCCTGGGAAAGCGCACCCATGAGTGATTCGTAAACGTTCTGCAGCGTGCCGAAGTCCTTGAGTCTCAGCACTATCTCACTTATTTCCATCTGTTCCATTCTCAGAACTTCCACGGCATCTTCAATGTGGATATAGCCGTCCCGTCCTCCCGGCCCGGTAACGCTTTCCAGTATGCCGCTGACCCTGAACTGTTTCCCGTTAACGGAACCGTCCTTGTTGGTGGCAATTACCACGACAGTGTCACCCACCTTTACCTTCATCCCGCTGGCCAGAAGCTCCGGTATGAGAATGTCTCCTTTCTTCAGCGTCTTTTCACCCTTGATAATTCTTGTAGGCAGGAGGGGCACCGTTTTTAACTCCATCTCCGGGACTACGCCATTAAGGCGGATATTCGTCGTCTCCACAAAATTGCTGAACAGACCGCCGAATTTTATTCGCGTAGAATATGCCTCGATTTCGGGAATATCCTTGATTGCCTTATCGATCTTCTGCACGGCCTTCGGCGTCAGTGTTAAGGTAAGTGGGAGATTGTCAATGGATGCGACATATCCCTTTTTGTGGATCTGAAGGTGACCAAGCATGGAGTCCGTAATCTGTCCGATGAGGAGGCTTTTAACGGACCCCGTAACGGCCATAAAGACCAGAACGAAGACAACGCCGATTGTGATGAGTGATGCTGTTAGAAGAGTTCTTCTGCGGTATCTCAGAAGATTTCTTATGGCTATCTTGAAGAGATTATACATGGGCATTCCCTCCTGTATCCTTCCTGTCGGTGATCATTCCGTCCTCCAGGGTATAGATTATTTCAGCAGCACCGACTATTTTCTGATCATGGGTGGAGAAGATAAAAGTGGTTCCGGACTTTCTCTGCATCTCTTTCATCAGTCCGATAATCATATAGGCCGTCTTGCTGTCGAGATTGGCCGTTGGTTCATCGGCAAGCACAAGTTCAGGTTCAGTAACCAGCGCCCTGGCAACGGCAACTCTCTGTTTCTGACCGCCCGAGATCTGATCAGGATACTTGTCTTTCTGCTCCGTCATTTCGACTGATTCCAGGAGATTCAGGACACGCCGCCTCCTTTCTTCGGGCGGAACGTTCTGAACCATGATGAGGGGGTATTCAATATTTTCATACACGGTAAGGACAGGTATAAGATTAAAGTCCTGGAAGATGAATCCCATATGCTTGCCTCTGAAGGCTGCCCTCTGTTTCCTGTCGAGGCTGACCACATCAGTGCCGGCTACGGTCAGTGTGCCTTCCGTGGGTGTATCAAGACAGCCGATAAGGTTCAGCAGGGTAGTCTTGCCGCTTCCGGATGGCCCGACAAAGGAAAGAAAGGAAGCGGGTTCAATCTCAAAATTCAGGTCGTTCAATGCCCTCAGGCTGACCTCGCCTACCTGATAGTCCTTATAGATGTTATGTGCCGTTATTAATCCCATGTTCCCTCCTTTACAACTTGAACCGTTGTCATTTCTCATCTGCCGTTATCACTATCAATATTGTTTGTCCCATACTATGAAAAAAAGCCGGATACCTTAATTTATGTTAAGATTGTACGATAATTTTGCTACAAGGGGCAAGCACATATAAAAGATTTTACGCCGTTCATCACCGTGTTCCAACATCCGGGTTATCTTCACCAATTTTATATTAATGTTGTATATGCGCACGATTGACGGGGTAAGATAGAGTATGTCAAAAGGCTCAGGGAGATTGGATAGTGAGCCCTTAGCGCCCATCTAATCTGTCCAGGGCAAAGGTGTAGGCACCGACTGAAACGGCACGCATAGTTCCCAGTTTACTTATCCCAACTCCAACACGTTTCAAGGAGTCATACCTGATTTTTCGATTGCTGAAGGGGACCATGATTTCACAAGGATTGCCTTCAACAAACCCCTTCAGATCATCCTTATTGTTCAGGTTGAACACTTTAATTTCCAGATGCTCCAGGGACGACCCATCCATGGTTTTGTATTTCTTATTCATCTGATCAACCATCTTTTGCAGGAACAAAGGGGATGCCCGGGAAAGCCCCCCGCCAATAACTATAAGTCCATCAACCAGGGTTACCGCGGCAGCAAGAGCATCACCAGCAACTATTGCCAGTTCTTCAAAGGCCATGACAGCGGCTTTTCTGTCTCCTTTTCTCTTACGCATGCCGATTTCAAAGATCTCTTCTGGAGATGGACATTCTGTTGTCGAAATACCTGCTTCCCGTGAATAGACCCGTTGCACCCCCCGTATGCTTACGCTCTCCTCTGCCGCGCACTCATGATAGAGAGAGTTTCTCATCCTGTTTATCTCCCCCTGCGCGGAGTTATCCCCCACCAGTAGATTGCCACTGGTTACTATTCCACCACCAAAACCGGTTCCAAGGGTGGCGCCAAGCAGGTTCTGGTAGCTCTTCGGGCTTTCCTGAGATTTGAGCAGACCGTTTATTTCCGGAAGGATGCCGGCGATTGCCTCACCATAGGCGAAAAGATCCCCGTCGTTATTCATAAAGGCCGGCATTTTAAAAGTATCTTCAAGCATCGACCCTAAAGCAACTCCCCCGCGAAAACAGGGAAGATTCACCAGATCACCTATGATGCCCCGTTCATAGTCGGCAGGACCAGGGAAACAGAAGCTGATGGCTGCTGCCTTGTCCTCGAGTTTTGCCTGCACTTTGCTGAACCCGTCAACTATGGACCTTAGGATTAATTCCAGGTTATCTCCGTGTGACGGCAGGACTATAGGTTCCACTATCTCTTTTTCGCCCTGTATCGCCGAAAAAACAAGATTTGTACCCCCTGCATCCAAGGTCAGGACGACTCTGTCATCTTTATTGTATCTCATGCGGATGTCCTTCCAGTCATGAAGATACACCACCTGATATCTCATGCACAACTTTTA
>CAZSYH010000139.1:0-3033 GCA_964610735.1 uncultured Syntrophaceae bacterium
TCCAGACGGCAAAGACCAATACGATGGTGATCATGATTCTCTGCGGCGCCACCTGTTTCACCGGCGTGTTCCTCGGCATCGGCGGGGGGGATGTGGTGACGGACTTTGTTATGGGCCTGGGAATGGGCAAGTGGGGAACCTTCTGGGTTATGATGGCCATTGTCTTCCTTTTGGGTATGTTCATCGACTGGATAGGAATTGTTCTTATTTGTTTTCCCCTCTTTCTGCCGATCGCAAAACAGTTTGGTTTCGACCCGATCTGGTTTGTCATTATGATGGCGGTTAATCTTCAGGCATCGTTTCTGACGCCACCTTTCGGATACGCCCTCTTTTATATTAAGGGCGTAGATCCTGAGGGAATTGATATCAGAAAAGTATATCGGGGAATTATCCCGTTTGTTATCCTGATGGTGATAGGTCTCCTGATCTGCGCGGCATTCCCGGACGCGATCATGTGGCTGCCCAATATTCTGATTGATTAAGATGCTTTCTTGTTCTGATGAAGGGTGAACGACAAGGCCTGTGGAGTCAACCCACGGGTCTTGTTCGTTGATAAAAGACCGCCTGGCTCCTCTGAGATATGAATCATTCCCGAAATAAGCCCATTTATTGCTTTTCTGTTTTTCAGCCCTTGATTTGATGCTTTCGTGCTATTGCCTCAGGACGTGTTTTGTACTTTTCTGCCAAAAATAAAGGGCGCCCCTCTTATTCTGGCTCCCCAGCGCGGACTCGAACCACGGACAAGATGGTTAACAGGTAAATGCCTCCATTATAACGCCTTTATTTTTAAATAGTTACGGGGACAAAAAATGACTACGTAGTCAAATTTCAGAAAGCATCCCCAAAATCCATCTAGTAAATTACACAGTAAAATCAGCCGCATATGCTTACCAGCGAATGTATAGCAACCCACTAGGCTTTCGAGTCCTTTACAAGGCTTGTAAAACTGGCCGTGAGGTATCACAAAGGGAGGTCATTTCACCTACGAGTCCATAACGTTAGGTTTGGAATTGAAGTAAATATTACCACTTGAAATCAGGCACCCTCAAGGTGAAAACCTTTGAATAGGTCAATGCGATCAGTATCTCATCTTCAGGTCTCTTTGTAGATCTGGTATCGGTCCCGCCCCGCTTGCTTGGCTTGATACATGGCGATATCGGCATTTTTCATGAGAACACCTTCATCTGTTCCATCATCAGGATAGACAGCGATGCCGATACTCGTCGTCACTATAAGTTGATGGGTATCGACGAGGAAGGGCTTACGAAAACTGTCAACGATCTTCTGTGCAACTTTGATTGCCCCTTCTATGCCCTTCAGATCAGGAAGGATCAGAGCAAACTCGTCGCCACCGAAGCGCGCAACGGTATCACCCTTTCTCAGCGCTGCCTTTAGCCGCTCAGCCGTTGCTTTGAGAAGGAGATCCCCTACAGCATGGCCCAGGGTGTCATTCACATCTTTGAAATTGTCGAGGTCGAGCATTATGATTCCTGTTTTCTTTTGATTCCTCTGAGCCTGAGTCAAGGCAATACCCACGCGATCGGTGAAGAGCTTCCGGTTGGGAAGACCCGTAAGGAAATCATGGTAGGCCATCCGCTGGATTTTTTCTTCCGCCCGCTTGCGCTCATCAACCTCCTGGCGTAGCCGCGCGTTGGTACGATAGATGTAAACAGCTATTGCTGAAACGACGGCGATCGCCAAGGTTACCAAGCCAATTAATATATACAGCCATCTCAGATCCGGCGCTGGCGGGTTGGGATCATAGAGAAATCCCTTAAAGTTGAAATCCGGCTTCATCATGCCGAGTTTGGTGTAAGTGTCGGCAATGTGCTGCCAGCGGCCCGGATTCATATGCCCGATTTCCACCAGATCCGTTCGTAGCAGCGGTCCCATCTGATGGGCTTCAAAGCGCAGGTGTTCAATGCTATGTCGCTGGCTGTAACGGGAATAAATCAGTTGTACCAGTTCCTCCGGGTGCTGCATGGCGTATTCCCACCCTTTTAGGCTCGCCTCCCGGAAGGCCTTCACCATTTCCGGTTTCAGCTTGAGCCGGCTCTCGGTGGTAAAGAGATTGTCGCCGTAAAAATCGATCCCCGCCGCGCGGGGCGAATAGAGCACGTACTCTTGCCCTGCCTTTATCAGGTCAAAAGGTTCATCAGTAACATAGGCTGACATGGCATTCACGTTTCCGGCAATCAGGTCTTTTGTCTGAAAACCGTGGGGAAGCAGGGTGAATTTGTCGGAGGAAAGCCCTTCTTCATTCAGGTAGGCGTATAGCTCTGAAGAACCGGGCTCGATCATAATCTTACGGCCGACCAGATCATGGATGCTTTGCAGGTCGCTTTGCTTGATGGTCATGAGCGCCAGGGGGGAGTGTTGGAAGATCACCGCCAAGGCTACCACCGGTGCACCCTGCTCCCGCAGCAGCAGCAGCTCAGTAGAACCGACTCCGAATTCCGCCTTTCCCTGCAAAACCTTTTGCACCGCGTCTTCGTCCGGCTGGCATGGAATGATCTCCACATCCAATCCGACCGCTTGGTAATAACCCTGTGCCTGGGCTGCGTAATACCCGGCGAACTGGAATTGGTGCTGCCACTTGAGCTGCAGGCGCACCTTGTCGTTTGCTGCCGCAGAAAGCGGATACAGCAGCATGAGCATCACCGCAAGGTAGCGACAAACATATCGGGTAAAAATACCCGCGGCTTTGGGTATTTCAATAGATTTCATTGGGAGCTCCCTTTGGAATTAAAGTGAGAATTACCATTTGCAATCAGTTGCCTTTCAGTTTAAAATCTTTTTCCCGGAATAATCTCAGGCAGGCATCCGCGACAGCTTCGTCGTAAAGCCCCCCCCGGTTATCCTCGATCTCTTTCAGGGCCGTATCAATACCCAAACCGGCACGATAAGGACGATGGGAGGCCATGGCCTCCACGACATCCGCCACAGCCATAATACGGGCCTCCATAAGAATTTCATCTCCCTTCAGATTTCTTGGATAGCCTGAACCATCCATCCGTTCATGGTGCTGGTAGA
>CAZSYH010000140.1:0-3006 GCA_964610735.1 uncultured Syntrophaceae bacterium
AGAATGATGCGAATTGAAATCATCGGCACCGAGTCGCTCGGGGTGCGCGGTCTGTGCACCGTGGTGACGACAGCTGACCGTCACATCGTGATCGATCCCGGCGTGGCCCTCGGTTATCAGCGTCGGGGCAAACTGCCGCATCCGCTGCAGGTTTATGTG
Source organism: uncultured Syntrophaceae bacterium (assembly GCA_964610735.1). GTDB lineage: Bacteria > Desulfobacterota > Syntrophia > Syntrophales > UBA2210 > UBA2210. Next base: position 160 of record CAZSYH010000140.1, read on the forward strand.
GGGGTACAGGTGCGCCGCGCCATTATCGCTTCCCTCGAAACAGCCACCGATATCGTAATCAGCCACTACCACGGCGACCATATTCCCCTTGTCGATGCCAATCCGTACCAGCTCAATGTGCGCTCAGTCATCGAGGTTTGCCGGAGTACCCGGTTCTGGTGCAAATCTCCCGATTACCCCCTCAACAAGATATCCATGCGGTACAACGACCTGTCACGTGTCCTCGGCCGTACCCTTCCCGTTGTCGAGGGCACCGATGCGGGGATGATGACGTTTTCGAAACTCCAGCCCCATGGCGTTACTGGCAACGGTCTGGGAACCGTTATGATGACCCGGATTGCTGACGGGGGCGATGTCTTCGTTCATGCCTCCGACATCCAGCTTCTTGACGACGGCGCAGTCTCGCAGATACTCGAGTGGGAACCGGACACGGTGCTCGTTTCCGGGCCGCCCCTGTACCTGCCGCGTATAACCCTTGAACAGAAGGGCATGGCACTGCGTAACGCACGACGCCTCGCACAGAACGTGAACACCCTCATCATTGACCATCATCTCCTGCGATCCGAGGATGGATGCCGCTGGCTCGACGATCTGACAACAGCATCGGGACACCGGATCATGTGTGCCGCCGATTATATGGGTCGGGAAAGACTCTTACTCGAAGCGTGGCGGGCCCGGCTCTATGACGAAATGCCGGTACCCGAGGGTTGGCACGAGGCCTATGCGAACGGCGAGATCAATATCGACAAGTATCGACCGGACGGCGATTTCCCCGCTTCACGATAAACGAGCGACGAACCACGAAAAACACTGATGGCAGGAAATCTTTGTGGACACTGAGACTTGAAAGTGGGGTTGGAAGGTTCATCGAACTCTGTTATAACAGTGAAAAAAAGGAATTCTAATGGACGAAATACGCTTTACACCCATCGGTATCATTCATTCTCCCTTCAAGGAAGCAAAAGGGACACCTATTCAGCCGACAGCATCTCGCGGCATTGCAGGAACGATTGAGATCAAGCCGCAATACGCGGATGGCCTGAAAGATGTCGAAGGGTTTTCACACATTATCTTGCTGTTTCATTGTCACCGCGCGAACGGTTCGTTACTGCAGGTCAAACCGTATCTGGATGATACTCCGCGAGGTGTCTTTGCCACGCGGGCGCCGGGTCGGCCGAATCCGATCGGATTGTCCATTGTTCGCCTAACCGGGGTTGAGAATACGACGCTGTATATTGAAGATGTTGACATCCTCGACGGTACTCCCCTTCTGGATATAAAACCCTATGTTCCGCAGTTTGATGACCGCCAGGTTGACAAGATCGGCTGGCTCTCGGAAAAGGTGGCTGATCTTCATATAACGAAGGCAGACAACAGATTTCAATAAAAACTCCTTCTTCCAATCTTCATGCCAAGCGGGCGATGAGTTGAGAATTGGAGGAGAGGGAACAGGGAGGTTTTCAGTATGCGAAATGGCAAAAAGCAAGACCTGACCTCAGTTCTCTTTTTGGTTTTTGTGGTATGCGTTATTATGCTATCGGGACTTGTTGAAGCCGGTGCTCAGTCTACCACGATTACTATTCTTTATAATAATGTCTCCGGAAGAACCGATTGTATAACCGATTGGGGGTTTGGCTGTCTCGTCAAGGGAAAAGGAAAAACCCTGTTGTTTGACACCGGAAAAGATGGAAGCATTTTACTCCATAATATGAAATGCATGAACGTCGATCCCGGTAGTATCGATGCCGTTGTTCTCTCGCATATTCATAGTGATCACGTCGGGGGGCTGGCCGAGTTCTTAAAACATAACAATGAGGCGGTGGTCTATGTGCCGGCATCTTTTCCCGTGCATTTGAAACGAGCTATCATGGAAAGTGGAGCGACTGTCGAGGAGGTGAGTAACCCGAAACAGCTGTGTAAAAACGTGTACACGACCGGAGAGATGGGACTCGGAATCCGGGAGCAGGCCTTGATAGTGGACACACCGAAGGGTATGGCAATTATCACGGGCTGTGCTCATCCAGGTATTGTCAATATCGTAAAAAGGGCACATGAACAACATAACGACGACGTTTACATGATTACAGGGGGATTTCACCTCTCTTCGATGTCTAGCGGTGAGATTGAGAATATTATTTCCCGCCTTCAGGAATTGGGCGTTCGAAAGGTTGCACCCAGTCACTGTACGGGCGTGCGGGCTCGTGATTTATTCCGAAATACCTGGGAAAAAAATTTTCTCGAAGGTGGCGTCGGTGCCATTATCGAGTTGCCTGATTAGAATAAATAGTACAACAGCGGCTTTTTTTGAACAACTTTCATTTAGTTGCGGTGAAAAATCCTATTAAAGCAAGAACGGTAAGCAGAAGGCCGAAACCGAAATAGCTCGCTGTGTTAAGTATAGACCCTGTCGCGAACCCTTCGCTGGCCAGAAAGCCCCAATAAGGTACAAAAACATAAGTGACTAGAAGAGCCAGCTTTACCCTTCCGAAAAGCAGTGCCAGTGTGCTGATTATTAAAAGCAATGCAATCTGGGAAAATGGTATTGTGATCTTTGCAGAATAAAACAATTCCATTTTACACGTCCTTTCTTTTTTACAGAGGAAAATAGTTATGCTGTCCCCTGCATTGCAAAGATGGAGGAGCACCCGAACACGGACCCCGGTCACTTCTCGCGCTGAAGACCGTTAAAAACACCACGATAAAAAATAAAGGATGACTATGGGAATTATAAATTTCATTGGTTACCCTCCATTATTCATTGATAGTTGATTCCCTCTAACATATAAAAAAATTTATATCAGTTAAGCGGGTCACAGTGTAGGTGTGAAATAGCCACAGGCAGAGGGT
>CAZSYH010000141.1:0-3004 GCA_964610735.1 uncultured Syntrophaceae bacterium
ACGGGGCACGTTTATTTTTATCAAACACCTCAAATGAGGAAGGTGAAAGACTATGAAACTGAAAAAGCCTAATGTAAAGAAAGTGGCGACAACATGCTGCTGGTGTAACAAAAAGATCGGAGAAAATCAGGAGATGTTTGCGCTGGGTTGCAAGAAAAGGCCCGTGGTTGATATCTCAAAATACGAAGGCGGAGTAGTGCCTGTCACAATAGTGACCATTGAAAAAACAATATGGGCAGTTGTGCCTTCATCCGATTCCGATGCAAGAAAGGATGGCAAAGACTTCATGTTCATGTTGTGTTCAGAAGAATGTGGGTGGGCGCTGAAGGAGGCGCTGAAAAAAGAAAAGGATATCGGCGATCACCTCTACTCCGCTGAGCTAAACTGAGTGGTTACGATAACTTGAAACGAGCAGATTGGGGTGATTTATGGCAGGGAATTAGAGGGACACAACACATAATTCAAAAACAGGTATAGATGTCCCCGGAATTTGGAACTAATGAATCGATTAATCTTTTGTACTTCCAGGTGAGGATGAAATGAAACTGACAGTACTCATCGACAATAACACGCTTATCGACAGATATTTTCTTGGCGAACCGGGAGTGTCGTATCTCATTGAGGATGAAGGCAAGAAGATCTTGTACGATGTTGGGTATTCAGATGCGTTCATAACGAATGCACGAAAAATGTCCATCGACCTGCTGGATGTGGATTTTGTAGTGCTGTCTCACGGCCATTTGGATCACACTTGGGGGCTGGTCCCTCTCCTCCGGCTCTACACGGAAGGGATGATAGAGAAGCTACACGTCAAGAAGCCTGCGCTTGTAGCTCATCCATTGGCATTGTCGGGCAGAACGAGTGGTGACTTGCCCGAAATCGGATCCCTGCTTTCGGAAGACAATCTTTCGGGCTATTTTGATGTTGAATTGAGCCGGGAGCCTGTAAACTTAACTGAACGGGTGGTGTTTCTGGGGGAGATTGAGAGGACGAATAATTTTGAAGCTAAGGACCCGATAGGCAAGATTCTGGACAGTGGCGTTGAAAAGGACGATTTTTTATTTGATGATTCGGCGTTAGTTTACAAATCATCTGCCGGCTTAGTCATAATCACGGGATGCTCCCATGCCGGGATCTGCAACATTGTCGAATATGCAAGAAAGGTCTGTGGAGATGACAGGGTTGTTGACATCATAGGTGGTTTCCATTTGTTGGATCCTTCTGTGGAGCAGTTGGAGGGAACCCTAGAGTACATGAAATCTCTGTGCCCCGGTTCGGTACATGCATGCCACTGTACGGACCTGAACTCCAAAATTGCATTGTCGCGGGTTGTCGATTTAAAGGAAGTGGGGGTTGGCTTATCACTTCAATACTGAGACCGGAAGGTGTCTATTTGGTACGGCAGGCCCCACTAATTCGAAATAACCGAGACGACCAGGACGTCCGAAAAGAAGAAGGTGAATTAATATGGGAAGTGTCCCCCTGATCCAGATTTTTCCATCTATAAATATCCCGTTGCCCATGGACGCTATTTACAGGCGTCTCGGTTACAAGAGGGGTATAACAAAGGTTGACGAGCGCAAAAGGGAAGAGATAGAACGGTATATAGAATATGCGGCCTCTCTTGTCTCGCTGAAGGGGGCCGGTCTTCGGGTTCCCTTGGAGCGTGTGGACCCGCCGCTGGTTATCCTTGGGACGGGCGCTGAGATCAGAAGCGCGAAACTTGCCGGATTTCTAAATGGGTGCAAAGAGGCCCTCTTTATCGGGACAACTGCCGGGGGCGCGGTAATGGACGCCATACGGGAAGATACCGAAGGGGGTAACATGACTCGCGGTGTGGTTGTCGATGCGGTGGCAAGCGAGATGACAGACGCGGCGCTTGACTGGATTATGGGATTTTTTAATCGCCTGCTTGCCAGGGAGAATGCCCGTCTCACCAAGGCGCGTTTTTCTGCAGGGTATGGTGATTTTCTGCTTGAAAATCAGAAGATGATGTATGATATGCTGAAGCTCGACCGTATAGGAGTCACGATAAACGAAAACTGTATTCTCATGCCGGAAAAGTCAGTTACAGCCGTGGTGGGGATTCACGCGTAAAGGAGACCGGGTAAAAAAGATGTCACTGAAGGACAGGATCAAAGAGAGAATAATCATACTGGATGGCGCAACGGGAACGGAGCTGCAGAAGAAAGGGCTGCCTCCGGGTGTGTGTCCGGAAATCTGGTGCCTGGATAACCCAGATATCATCGGCGATATTCATGCCGGTTACCGGGATGCCGGAGCGGATATTGTTTACACGGCCACATTCGGGGCGAATCGTATCAAGATGAGTCCGTATGGCTCTTACGATGTGGTTGAAATCAACAGGGAGCTTACACTGCTGGCAAGGCGCGCGGTGGGAGCGGATGTTCTCCTCGCGGGTGATATATGTTCCACAGGACGGTTTGTCAGGCCCTTCGGAGATCTGGATTTCGAGGATGCCATTGATGCCTATAAAGAGCAGGTGAAGGGACTTCTGGAGGGGGGAGTAGATCTCTTTGTCGTAGAGACTATGATGGACATCCAGGAGACCAGGGCGGCCCTTATTGCCATAAAAGAGATGACCGACAAATTTACCATTGTGACTATGACGTATGAAGAAAACGGCAGGACGCTGAACGGCACCGATCCCGTGACCGCCCTGATAACTCTGCAGAGCCTCGGCGCGGATGCCGTCGGATGCAACTGCTCCACCGGGCCGGAAGAAATGGTGAAATTGATAGAGGCGATGAAGCCCTGGGCCACAATTCCATTGGTGGCAAAACCGAACGCGGGGATGCCCGAACTTGTCAACGGCAAGACCATGTTCGATATGGGGGCGGATACATTTGCCTCATTCGGCCTGGAATTTGTCTCGAAGGGGGTGAATCTCATAGGCGGGTGTTGTGGGACAACTCCTGAATATATTCGTAAGTTGAAGGAGGCGGTTGCCGGAGTACAGCCCGTCCAGCCGATGCGGGATTCT
>CAZSYH010000142.1:0-2930 GCA_964610735.1 uncultured Syntrophaceae bacterium
AAAGCGTGTGCAACTTAGGGGGGTGTCCACTTTTTCGGGGCAAGATCAGTTTGAAAGTCTTACTGTAATATTTCTTGATAAAATATCGTAATAGAGTTACTGGTTTCGTTAATTTTGAATTTATGCGGTCGTAGACAGAATACCACGGGTTTACCCGTGAGTGAATGAGCATTTCCAACCATTCACGAGAGTGTGCGTCCGTGAAGTGTGAATGGTTTGTCGGCACAAGACACCAAAGCCGAAAGGACACCGGGCATGCCCAGGGGAGTCTATTGTTAATGGAATGAGACTGTCCTTGAACAAAGATTTGTCAGTCCACACGTAATACCTGTAACTTTTCGGAACAATCAGGCGACTATGATATCAACTAAAAAGGGGGTATGAAACAGTGGAAAACAATACACGATACATTCGCGGATTCTTTGCGGCAACCCTTGCGGTCATTTTTGCCTGCACCGCTCTCATGCCCGATACACTTGCCTACGCCGCTCGGAGGCAACAGCCCCCGCGCCCTGTCGTTCATCACCAACCGCCGCGCCCTGCCGTACGTTATCACTCTCGTTCATATATCAGCCCTCTTCTCCCCCTGGGGTTCGCCCTGCTGACCATCGCCGGGCTTGAATATTACTACAACCAAGGGAGATACTACCGGCATATTGAGAACCGATACGTCGTGGAACCCCCCCCTGTTGGAGCCGTTATCATAGATCTGCCCGCCGGACACGTAGCGTTCTGGACCGGTGGAATCCAATACTACTACTATGGAAATGCCTACTACAAGAGAGCCCCTAGGGGGTATGTCGTGGTAGCTCCCCCCTACGATGCGTCTTCAAAGCCTTCCGTGGACTATCAATCCGCTTCACCATCAATCAGCCAAGTAAAGGTGATGCCCCCTATGCTGAATGTGCGATCGGGCCCCGGCACAAACCACGAGATAACCTTCCAGGTACCGCAGGGAATGATTCTGGAAATCCACGGGACTGCACCTGAATGGGTGTTTGTCAAGCTGCCGTCCGGAGAGTTCGGGTGGGTGATGGAAAGATTTACCGTTTCGGACTCTGTCCCAAAACCGGTCATTCCTGAAGGGTAGCCGCGGCAGAGGTAACCCCGACGTGTATCCACTCTGAAAGATATTCCGCCGACTTTTACGAACACTCTTTGTAGAATACCACGCAGCTCGCCGCGGGGAACTTCACTCAAGGTTTTCCAATACCTCAAGATGCCCCAAAAGTCCCCGCATTTTGATAGGATTTTTAGTATTTCATGAGGCTGATAGAACTGGCCGTGGAGTATCGCAAAGAGGGGTGATTGAGGACAAGGCGTTTTTGTTGTCTCCACCTACAAGTCCTCAGGATCTTTTCAGGAGAAAATCGATTATAACCATTTGAAAGCCTCACGGTAAAATCTCTTGACAAGATGGCATTATGGAGCTAGTGGTTTCAAATACTTTGCCAATCTTGAACTTATCATATGTGCTTTTGACCACGGTGGTTTATGGTCTCATCATCTAAAGTTCTGTTTCTCAAAACGAGAGATAGGGCTTTTGTTATAATGGACGTATCTTTCCAATTGTTATCTTAATATTATTAGCAAAAGGGCGCTGTTGTCCCGATTTATCCTATTTATCCCGTGTCATGGCCGTCCCACATTTGGGGCATTTCTGCTCATAACAGGGGGTTTCCAATTGATGGCCTGCTTTTTCACCACAGTTGGGACAGACACAATATCCACCCGGGCCTGCTGCAAAACCACCTCCGAGGCCCCGGCCGCCACCTTGGCCCTGGCCACCCATGCCTCTACCTGTTTTTGGTCCTTGGCCTCTCGGCCCCGATCCGTCTCCTCTTGGCATTTTATTTGCCCCCTTTATTGATAAGAACTTCCTTTTCCTAGGACGAAGTATAGGAAACGAGTTTTTGTATGTCAAGAGAATCTTGGCCACAGGATGTGGGGTGCTACGCTGATGACTGCGTTGAAGGTATTGTGCGGAATCCGCGCTTTTGAGGATTCTGTTCGTTATTATGCCGTTATATCTCGGAAAAAGCTATTTCCCCCCGGAAATCAGGCAGACCTCTCCTGCAAGTCCCTTTTTCACGATGCGGTAAGCCTGAATGTAGTTGTCCTATGAATATTCAGGGTCAGCGTAAATGTGATCATTACCATTCGAAGCCTTGCATGCCTTCAGTAAAATCAGTCCTAAGGCTTTCAGGAAGTTATCAATCCACACTTCAACAATCAATTTTTAAATTCATCTGATTCTAAAACAATATTTTTGAAGATATTTCTTATGGACGCTAGCACAACCACCACTGGTCCGAGTACCGTTTCATATCCTCACATGGCTGCCTGCATGGCCGGGTAATCGCTTTCATCGGACAGGCTCGCTTCCTTCATCGCCAGGTACTCGTCAAAGTCCGTCATCATGTCGATGATGCCGTCCGGAGTGATTTCGGCAATCCTGTTTGCCATGGTGGATACAAGCTCATGGTCATGGGAGGCAAAGAGTACCACCTCCGGAAAGGCCGTAAGGGCGTTATTCAAAGAGGTGATTGTCTCAAGGTCGAGATGGTTGGTGGGCTCATCAAGAATGAGGGCGTTGGCGCCGGAGAGCATCATCTTGGAGAGCATGCAGCGCACCCGCTCGCCACCAGAGAGGACAGAGGTCTCTTTCAGCGCCTCCTCTCCGGAAAAAAGCATCTTGCCCAGGAACCCACGGATAAAGCTTTCGTTCTCCTGAGGAGGTGCAAACTGGCGCAGCCAGCCGATAAGATCAAGCTCCTCATTATTGAAATACGCGTTGTTCTCTTTCGGGAAATAAGCGTTGCGGATGGTCACCCCCCATCGGAAGCTTCCTTTGTCCGGAGCAATCTCCCCGGCCAGAATCTGGAACAGGGTGGTTTTTGCCAGGCTGCCCTCCCCGACGAAGGCGATCT
>CAZSYH010000143.1:0-2905 GCA_964610735.1 uncultured Syntrophaceae bacterium
CCAGATGAATGATCATCACCTCTTCAGGGAAACCTGAAAGAGGAACAGAACCCGGCTTACAGATCTATTCTGACACACAAAAAAGACAGGCGGCCTTTCACCGGCCGCCTGTCTTTTTTTGCGCGGAGATTGTGTTTTGGAAAAACTGCTATTTCCCCAGTCTCTTCTCTGTCTTCAATACATTAAGTGTTGTTTCAATAACGGTATCCGAGATGAGAGAAATACTGTTGATGCCGCATTCAACCAGGAACTCCGCGAACTCGGGATAATCGCTCGGGGCCTGCCCGCAGATGCCGATCTTCTTGCCCATCTTGTTCGCCTTGGTAATTGCTGTCCGGATGAGGTCCGTGACTGCCTGGTCCCTTTCGTCAAAGATGTGAGCCACCAGAGAGGAGTCCCTGTCGAGCCCCAGCGTAAGTTGTGTAAGATCATTCGACCCGATGGAAAATCCGTCGAAGATCTTGCCGAATTCCTCTATAAGGATGACATTGCTCGGTATCTCAACCATCATGTAGATCTCAAGGCCGTTTTCTCCCTGAACAATGCCATTCTGTGCCATGACATCGACAACCTTTTTGGCTTCGCCTACGGTCCTGCAGAAGGGGACCATAAGCTTCACATTGGAAAGACCCATCTCATTCCGCACCTTTTTCATTGCCCTGCATTCGAGGGCGAATCCGTCTTTGTAACGATCATCGTAGTAACGCGACGCCCCCCTGAATCCTATCATGGGATTTTCCTCATCGACTTCAAAGAATGGCCCGCCGATCAGATTCGCGTATTCGTTACTCTTGAAATCGCTCATCCTGACGATTACGTCATTGGGATAAAAGGCGGCGCCTATCTTGGCCACGCCCTGGGCCAGCTTATCCACGAAGAAATCGGTCTTGTTTTCGTACCCCGATGTGAGAGTCTCTATCTCTTCTCTGGTCTTCGCGTCCTCCACCCTGTCAAACTGTATCAGGGCCATCGGGTGTATCTGGATGAAATTGCTTATGATAAATTCCAGCCTTGCCAGCCCCACGCCGTCGTTGGGGATAGATGCCACGTCAAAGGCGATATCCGGATTGCCGACATTCATCATAATGTTGGTTTTGGGACGTTCAATGCTTTCCAGATTGATTTTTTTGACATCGTATTTCAATATGCCTTCATATACATTTCCCACTTCCCCTTCGGCGCACGACGCTGTCACCTCGCTGCAACACTTCAGCTTTTCCGTTCCGTCTCCCGTGCCTACGATGCAGGGGACGCCCAGTTCTCTGCTGATAATGGCGGCGTGGCATGTCCTTCCACCCTTATTTGTTATAATGGCGGTGGCGATCTTCATGATTGGTTCCCAGTCGGGATCCGTCATGTCGGTGATAAGGACTTCCCCCTTCTTGAAATCTTTAATATCACTGGCGTTCTCTATGATATGTGCCGTTCCCGCGCCGATCTTCGAGCCTACCGCCGTCCCCGTAGCGAGGAGCTTTCCCGTTTCAGCAAGTTTGTAACTTTCCAGGACATTGACGTCCCTCTGGGACTGAACGGTTTCGGGCCGTGCCTGCAGGATAAATAGTTCGCCGGTATTTCCGTCCTTGCCCCACTCGATATCCATGGGCTTGAAAAACCCGGCCTTTTTCGAGTAGTGATCTTCTATAATGGCAGTCCACCGCGCAAGCGTCAAGATCTCATCCTCTGTGATACAGAATTGTTTCCTCTCCTCTTCCGCGACAGGGACGATCTCTACAGGGTCCTCCTTCCCCGATGCGTAGATCATCTTGACCTCTTTTGTCCCCAGTTTCTTCTGGAGGATCGGTTTGAATCCTGTTTTAAGCGTCGGTTTGAACACATAAAATTCGTCGGGATTGACCGTGCCCTGGACAACCAGTTCACCCAGACCGTACGAACCGGTGAGCAGGACGGCATCCCTGAACCCCGATTCGGTGTCGATGGAAAATATGACGCCGGAGGCCGCAAGATCGGAGCGCACCATTTTCTGTACCCCTATGGAGAGAGCGACCGACATATGGTCAAAACCCTTGTCCTCCCGGTATGAGATTGCCCTGTTGGTAAAGAGAGACGCGAAGCATCTCTTGCACGCGTCGATCAGGGCATCTTCGCCCCTGATGTTCAGATATGTCTCCTGCTGTCCCGCGAAACTCGCGTCGGGCAGGTCTTCCGCCGTCGCGGAACTTCGCACGGCCACATCGGTATCTTCCTTATACTCCTCACAGAGTTTCCGGTAGGCGTCAATGATTGCCCGGTTGAGATCATCGGGAATCTCGGCATTATAGATGAGAGATCGGAGATTCTCCCCCTTCTCACTGAGGTTATGCATGTCGTGCGTATCCAGATCGGCAAGGATCGTCTCCATCTCGTCTTTTATACCGGCTGATTCCAGGAGATACCTGTAGGCATAGGCAGTGACAGCGAAACCATCCGGAATATGGACCCCCTTTGCGGTAAGCTCCCTTATCATCTCACCCAGAGAGGCGTTTTTGCCCCCGACCTGGGGTATGTCATCCAGTTCTATTTCGTTAAACCACAGCACAAGCTTATCGGTTTCCATGGGACTCCTCCTCTGATGGTTATTGGATTTTTTATAACACATTTCCCTAACAAGTCTGCCTTTTGAAGTCAATCTTTTTAAATGGGGTCGGACTCCATTTACCCCATTTTTTCCGGCCCTATGATTACTGTCCCGATATGAAGAGGGGAAAGCCGTAATTCCTCATGAAGATGGGTTCACAACTGAGGGACTCGTTTTATATAATATAACGGATCCGTTCCGTATCAACAAAACATGGCCCTACGTGTCCGAAATATGATACTATCCGTCGCAGGATCATCATAGAAAATTGGAGGCACTCTGAATGTTTCGCATTCGGCGCATATATGACGATACCCTTCCCCGGGATCG
>CAZSYH010000144.1:0-2903 GCA_964610735.1 uncultured Syntrophaceae bacterium
CCGACATTCCGCGCGATTGCCCCCGCGACGGAGGCCATGGGACCGACGCCACAGCGGCGCGATGCCTTTGTCATTTCTCTTATTATGGCCGGCGCGAATTCATCTGCCTCAACCGGCGTCATCGAATTTATAAATGGGGGATTGTGTCTGATGTACTCTTCTATGAATTCCCGGTGTCTGTGCACGGACCGGATTGCCGCCTCTGTGCAATCACTGTCCGCTCCTATATAGAGATCCGTTTCCTTTATCTTTACCTGAAAGGATACAAGGTCCCCTTTGAAAATCCTGTTTCTATAGGTTCGCTCGCGGTATTCCATCTTCGTCCATATACCTACATGAACCGTGTCGCGCCCGGGCCCAGGAGCTCGTCAGCTTCTTTTTTGATGTCTTCTGAGATTTCAACCTTTGAGTCTTCACCAAGAGAGATAATAGTTTCAGCGCTGTTTGGTGACTGTAAATGTATATATCCTGAATTGTTGCCCCTTCGCCTATCAAGTATTGCCTTAAGCGATTCTACTGTTTCTCCATTCGATTTCTCGGTATCGATCATAAAATGCACGGAGGAAAAAGGTGTCTTCATCGCCTCCTCAACAGTGGTGATTTCAGAAGCCACAATTTTGCTCCCCTCGTCACCGATATCAAGCCGCCCTTTTATGTAAAGTGGTTCTTCACTCCTGATTATGGAAATACTGTCCCTGTACAGATCCGCGAAGACAACAACTGTGATAAAACCCTTTAAATCCTCAATGGTTACATAGGCCATTGTATCCTTCTTCTTTGTTGTAGTCTCCTTTACATTGCTCACAACCCCGGCGACCGCCACGGTGCTCCCATCCTGTTTTCCGGATAATGTCAGGGAATCACTGTCCACAATGGTGTTAAGACTGTCCGCGTATTTCAGAAGAGGATGACCGGTTACGTAAAAGCCCAGCATCTCCTTCTCATAAGACAGCAGAATGTCATGGTCCCATTCCGGGACATCGGGAAGGTGTGGCCGTGTTGTGTCCTCAATCCCGGATTGATCAAAGAGACTGGTCTGGCCACTTATCCGGTCCTTGTTTCTCTTCTGGGCAACGAGGGCGATATCTTCATAACCTTCCATCAGACGGCACCTATTTTCCTCCAGGGAATCGAACGCGCCGCATTTGATCAGGCTCTCGATGACTTTCTTGTTGATCTTGTGCATGTCCACCCTGTCACAGAAATTATGGAATGAGGTGAACCTTCCCTCTGATGTCCTGGCAAGTATTATGGAATCCACGGCGCCATTGCCGACGTTTTTCACGGCGGACAGGCCGAATCTGATATTGTCCCCCGCAACGTTGAAATCGGTGAAGGATTCATTTATGTCCGGGGGCAACACGTTGATCCCCATATCCCTGCAGCTGCCGATGTACTTTATTATATTGTCCCGGTTGGTTTTCTCGCTGGTGAGCAGTGCCGTCATGAATTCCACCGGATAGTGGGTCTTCAGATACGCGGTCTGGAAGGAGATCATCGTATAAGCGGTGCTGTGGGATTTGTTGAACCCATAACCGGCGAACGTTTCCATCTGATCCCATATTTTTTTTGCCGTGGCCTCTGGAATCTTGTTTTTCTTCGCACCGGCGAGAAATTTGGGGGTTTCCTTTCCCATAGCGGAGGCTTTCTTTTTACTCATGGCCCTCCGAAGGTTATCCGCATCCGCCATGCTGTAACCGCCGATTACGCCGGCAATCTGCATTACCTGTTCCTGATAAATTATAGTGCCATAGGTTTCCTTCAGTACGTCTTCGAGGCGCGGATCTTCGTAAACAATCTTTTGTTTGCCCTGTTTTCTCGCTATATAGTCGGGAATCATGGTCATTGGACCCGGGCGATAGAGGGAGATCAGTGCAATAATATCCTCAATACAGTCCGGTTTTATATTAACAAGCAGATCTTTCATGCCGGAGCTTTCAAGCTGGAAGACGCCATCCGTCTGTCCCTTCGCAAGCAGTTTATATGTGTCTTTGTCATCAAGAGGAATGGATTCTATCGAAAAATCAGTTTCTCCCCTCCCCTCTCTGATAAATTTCGAGGCATCCCTGATAACTGTGAGCGTTCTAAGGCCCAGAAAATCAAATTTTGTCAGACCGACGCTCTGAAGGTCGGTCATTGAGTACTGCGTCACAATATCGTCATTGTTCGGGCTCTTGTACAGAGGGACTCTCTCCACAATCGGTATGTCTGAAATGACTACCCCGGCCGCGTGTGTGGAGGCGTGGCGGTTCAATCCTTCCAGAGACTGGGAAAGTTTGAGGAGCCTTTTGATCTTCTCATTCTTTTTCTGCTCCGCGGCAAGGCGCGGCTCATCCTTTATCGCCTGTTTCAGCGTGATTCCAAGGGTATTAGGAATCATCTTTGCAATTGTGTCGACTTCTCCATATGGCATACCGAGTGCTCTGCCGACATCCCTGATAGCTGCTTTTGCCTGCATTTTACCGAATGTAATGATCTGTGAAACCTGGTCGCTTCCATATTTTTCAGTTACATATCTTATAATCTCGTCCCTTCCCTCCATGCAGAAGTCTGTATCTATATCGGGCATGCTTCTTCTGCTGGGGTTCAAAAATCTCTCAAAAAAGAGGCCATAGCGAATCGGGTCTATATTGGTGATACCCAGCGCATAGGCCACAAGACTGCCGGCAGCGGAACCCCTTCCCGGCCCCACCGGTATATTTTTTTTCTTCGAATAGTTGACAAAATCAGAAACAATAAGGAAATATCCGGGGAATTCCATTGAGTTTATTATCGCAAGCTCCAGCTCCAGTCTTTTTTCATATATCTTTCTGGTATCATCGGAGCTGTCACCCCCTTCCCCAACAAGGGTGGGCATCAGACGCTCCAGCCCCTCCCGGGCCAGTTGGGCAAGATATTCTTCC
>CAZSYH010000145.1:0-2896 GCA_964610735.1 uncultured Syntrophaceae bacterium
GGATGAGCGGATCCTCCGGGAAAAGGTCGAAGAGCTCAGGGACACGCTCCTCCAGGACCCGGGGATCACCCAGGTGGAACTGTCCGGCGTCCGTGATCTGGAGATCAGCATCGAGGTGCCCCAGGACAAGCTGCGCTCCTATAACCTGACCCTCGACGACGTCGCAACCAAGGTACGGCAGGCGGCTGTCGAACTGCCGGGAGGCGGCATCAAGACCGCCGGCGGTGAGATACTGATGCGCATGAAGGAACGACGTGATTACGGAGAACAGTTCGCCCGCATCCCCATCATCTCTTCCAGCGACGGCACCCAGGTGCTGCTCGAAGATATTGCCACGGTGATCGACGGATTCGAGGATACGGATACCTACGCAACATACAACGGTAAGCCCGCCATGATGATCGACGTCTACCGGGTGGGCGATCAGACCCCTCTATCGGTAGCGGATGCCGTTATACCATACGTGGAGGAGTGGCGTCAGACCCTGCCGCAAGGGATCAGTATCGACATACTGAGGGACCGGTCGGACGTGTACCGCCAGCGCCTGACCATGCTTCTCCATAACGGCTATATGGGTCTCGCCCTCGTGCTGATACTACTCGGACTGTTTCTGGAGGCACGCCTGGCCTTCTGGGTGACCATGGGGATTCCCATATCCTTTCTCGGCTCGATCCTTTTTTTGCCGCATTTCGGAGTCAGCATCAACATGATGTCGATGTTCGCCTTCATCGTGGCGCTGGGAATCGTCGTGGACGACGCCATCGTGGTTGGAGAAAACATCTATACCTACCGCGAAAAGGGGTATTCCTTCGGGAGGGCGGCCATTGAGGGAGTGCGCGAGGTGGCCATGCCGGTCACATTCAGCGTACTTACCAACATCGTGACCTTTATGCCTCTCCTCTTTGTGCCGGGGATTTCCGGAAAGATCTTCAAGTCGATCCCGATCGTCGTGATCATCGTCTTTTCCGTTTCCCTTGTAGAGAGCCTCTTCATTCTTCCGGCCCACCTGGGACACCGGAGCGAGAAGCCCGACCGGGCCGTTATGACGTGGCTTCATAAGAGGCAGCAGCAATTCAGCAACCGGTTCAGCCAACTGGTCAGAGAGCGATACGGCCCCTTTCTGGACCGGGTCCTTGTCTGGCGGTATCTGACAATCTCCGTCGGGCTGGCGATCCTGATCGTAACCCTGTTCTATGTGAAGAGCGGGCGGATGGGGATTACACTGATGGAACGGATCGAGTCGGACTACGCCCAGGCAGAGGTCGCCCTCCCCTACGGGTCGGCGGTGGAGAAGACCGAGGCGGTACAGACCTCCCTGATACAGACGGCGCGGAAGATTGCCGACGAAAACGGCGGGGAAAAACTGGTCAAAGGCATCTTTTCCCAGATCGGGGCTACGGTCAACGATACGGCGGGGAGTCATACCTGCCGGGTGCGCGTATATCTGACTCCGGCCAATGAGCGCCCCATGGAGACGGGTGATTTTGTGAAGGCCTGGCGACGAGAGGTCGGTGCGTTTGCCGGTGTGGAAACCCTCGTATTCAAGTCTGATGCCGGTGGGCCCGGTTCACGGGCCGCTATGTCCATCGAACTGAGTCACCGGGATCTCGCAGTCCTGGAGGCCGCCGGGGCCGAACTGGCCGAGGCGTTCAGTTATTTTCCCAAGGTCAAGGACATCAATGACGGGTTCGCGCCGGGAAAAGAGCAGATCAACTTTACGATTCGCCCGGAAGGGAGGGCTCTCGGACTGACAGCCCGGGACGTGGCGGGCCAGGTGCGCAACTCATTTTACGGAAGCGAGGTGCTGCGCCAGCAACGGGGCCGCAACGAGGTAACCGTCATGGTGCGCCTGCCCGAAGATGAGCGCGCGTCGGAATACAACCTCGAAGAACTGATGCTCAGGACACCAGCCGGCCGGGAAGTCCCCCTGCGAGAAGCAGTCACCATGAAGCGGGGACGGGCCTATACGGAGATTAACCGCAGGGACGGGCGGCGGGTCATTACGGTAACGGCGGATATCAATCCCCCCAGCGAGGCGAGCCATATCATCAGTGCACTCGAGGCGGAGACACTGCCGGAGCTGAAGCGAAAGTATGCCAGTCTGAACTACGGGTTTGAGGGGCGTCAAGCGGATCTTTCGGACAGCATGAAGAGCCTGTTTACGGGGCTGATGTTGGCCATGTTGGTCGTGTACGCCCTACTTGCCATACCATTCAAGAGCTATATCCAGCCGCTGATTATCATGGTGAGCATCCCCTTCGGGATCGTAGGGGCGATCTTCGGACACCTGCTCCTGGGCTACAGCCTCAGTGTGATGAGCCTGTTCGGGATTGTGGCCCTCACTGGTGTGGTGGTCAACGATTCGCTGGTATTGATCGATTTTGCCAACCGGCAGCGGGCAAAGGGCAAAAATCTACACGATGCGATTCATACAGCGGCAATCAACCGTTTCCGCCCGATTCTCCTGACGTCGCTCACGACCTTTGGAGGGCTGACCCCCATCATGCTAGAAACCTCTCGACAGGCACGATTCATGATTCCCATGGCCATTTCACTCGGCTTCGGGGTTCTCTTCGCTACCCTGATCACCCTGATTCTGGTGCCCTGCTTCTACCTGGTGGTTGAGGATCTGAAGTTGGGAAAACCTCGCGAGTCATCACCCGCTGGAGTGAGAGAAACAGCTGACCTAAAGGATAGATAGGATAAAATACTGGGGTGAGTGAGGGGACTTGAACCCCCGACTTCCTGGGCCACAACCAGGCACTCTAACCACTGAGCTACACCCACCACATATATTTACGTGCCCACACGGCCCCGATGTATCGGAACCGGATAGACATCATTTATGGTACGCCAGCAGGGATTCGAACCCGGGACCTACGGATTAGAAGTCCGT
>CAZSYH010000146.1:0-2837 GCA_964610735.1 uncultured Syntrophaceae bacterium
ATCATCGCTATGCCGTGTTCGTCCGCGGCCTTTATGGCTTCTTCATCACGTATCGATCCGCCCGGCTGCACGATAGCAGTCACACCTGCCTCTGCCGCCATGTCAACGCCGTCCCTGAAGGGGAAGAAGGCATCAGACGCGAGCACTGTTCCCTGCGTGGGCAGGATTGCCTTCATTTTTGCTATATTTACCGAATCCACCCTGCTCATCTGTCCTGCGCCCACTCCTACCAGCTGGTCTTTTGTCGCAAAGACGATGGCATTGGATTTCACATTCTTGACCACCCTCCAGGCAAAGTCGAGTGCCTGATATTCCTCTTTTGTGGGCGTTCTTTTGGTTACCACATCCGACTTCATGATGTCGTCTCTGCCAGGATCTCTTTCCTGTATGAGAAGACCTCCATCGACCCTTCTGAAATCGAGAGCCGCCGGTTGAGTTCCGGATGGAATCGGAATTTCCAGAAGTCGCACATTTTTCTTAGCGGTCAATATATCGAAGGCGTCTTTATCAAAACCGGGTGCGATAATGACCTCCAGGAAGGTCTTCGCGAGCTCCTCCGCCGTTTCCATGTCAACAGATCTGTTGAAGCTGACAATGCCGCCGAAGGCTGAGACCGGGTCGGTTGCCATGGCCTTGACGTAAGCGTCTTTGAGACTGTCGTCCGATGTTGCCGCGCCGCAGGGGTTGGAATGTTTCATGATGACCGCAGTCGGCAAATCGAACTCGCATGCCATCTGCCAGGCCGCGTCGCTGTCCATGATATTGTTGTAAGACATCTCCTTGCCGTGCAACTGTTTCGCCGACGATATGGATGAGATGGGCGCGTTCTTTTCCCTGTAGAAAACCGCGTCCTGATGAGGGTTTTCCCCGTATCTCAGATCCTGGGCCTTATCAAACTGCATGGTGAAGGTGTCCGGAAACTTTTTCTTTTTATCTTTTTCCTCTATAGTTCCAAGATAGTTGGAAATGGCGCCATCATAGCGTGCCGTGAGCTGAAAGGTCTTGGTCGCGAGGGCGAAGTTTGTCGCTTCGGATATCATGCCCCCCGTCTCGCTCATTTCCTTTATGATTTTGGGATAATCCTCCGGGTCGGTGACAACGGATACAAAGTGGTGATTTTTCGCCGCCGCCCGCAGCATGGTGGGGCCTCCGATATCTATGTTCTCAACGGCATCCTCCAGCGTGCAGCCTTCTTTTGCCACCGTATCTTCAAACCGGTAGAGATTGATAACGACCATATCTATCATATCGATGCCATGCTCCCGGGCCGATTTGACATGGCCTTCATTATCCCGCAGGGCGAGCAGACCGCCATGAATCTTCGGATGGAGGGTCTTCAGTCTGCCGTCCATCATCTCCGGAAAACCTGTGTAATCCGAGACGTCGGTAACATCTATGCCGGCCTTCCTCAACTGTGCGGCCGTTCCCCCTGTGGAGAGTATTTCCACATCAAACTTTTTCAGCTCTCTTGCGAAATCAACAATCCCTTTTTTGTCCGTTACGCTTATCAACACCTTCTTTATCTTGTTGCTCATCTTTTGTTATCTCCTTATCTCTTTCATATGCTGGATTCTCTTATCTATCAGTGACTTTGTTCCTATGTCCGGTCTGTGATCTATGGGGCCCTTTATCGATGCTATCGCTCTTTCCGCCATCTCCTCGGCGCTGTCCAGGTTATCGGCTATTCCCACTATACCTATCGCTCTTGATGATGTCATATAGAGGCCGTCCTCTCTCTTGTCGACAGAGGAGTAATATAATTTCACACCCTTTGTATCCAACACCTCGATCTTCGAGGAGGTGGAGCCCGCGTCAGGGTGATCCGCGGGGAGGCCGTATCCTTTGGGTACGATGTATTTACAGACAGTGGCCTTTTTCTCGAATTCTATATTCAGGTCCTTCAGGGTTCCATCGATGATGGCCCTGCAGATATCCACGAAATCCGTTTTCAGGAGAGGAAGAATATTCATTGCCTCCGGATCGCCGAACCTCGCGTTGTATTCCAGCAGCCTGACACCGTCTCTTGTCACAATAAATCCGCCATACATGATGCCCTTGTAGTATTCACCTGTCTCCTGGTGGATTGCCTCCGCGACCATCCGCGTAATGGCAAGTCCCTCCGCCACATCCTCTCTTTTCAGGAAGGGGAGAGAATGGTCTTCAAAAGAATATGAACCCATTCCTCCCGTGTTCGGCCCCTTGTCACCCACGAATCTC
This sequence comes from uncultured Syntrophaceae bacterium, assembly GCA_964610735.1. Lineage (GTDB taxonomy): Bacteria > Desulfobacterota > Syntrophia > Syntrophales > UBA2210 > UBA2210. The sequence goes on from CAZSYH010000146.1 coordinate 2,218, forward strand.
CTCTTGTGATCCTGGACAGGAGGAGTGGCCACGACAGTTATGCCATCGCACAGGCACTGCAGCGAGAATTCTTCACCTTCGAACTTTTCTTCAATCATTACTGAAGGATGTTTCTCCAGGATCTTCCCGCAGTGTTCGATTGCTTCATCTTTTGTCTGAAAGTGGTCCCCCTGTACCATAACGCCCTTACCACCGGTAAGGCCATCCGGTTTTATGACAACACCCTCGAGCCCGCCGATAAATTCTTCGATTCCCTCAAGAGAGGAGAACGTTCTGAATCGGGGATTCCCGGGGATATCATATTTTTCCAGCAGATTTCTTGTGAAAGTCTTCGACGTTTCCAATCGCGCAAGGCTCTTTGTCGGACCCACGGATGGAATGCCTTCATTCTTCAGGAAATCGACGATGCCATTATTCAGAGGATCTTCCGGACCGATTATCGCAAAATCAATGTTGTTTTCCCTCGCGAACCGGCCGATCTTTTCCCTGTCGTCATAGCTTGTGGTCAGCACACCATCCGAAAGAGACGCGATGCCGGGATTGTTGGATTTCATGCAGGAAAAGAGAGCGGTGTTGTGCGCCGACCTCTTGACCGTCTCCGCTATTACATGCTCCCTGGC
>CAZSYH010000147.1:0-2826 GCA_964610735.1 uncultured Syntrophaceae bacterium
GGGAACGGGTATGCAAGGTATACAACGGGCATGAACTCATGGGATGCGTGACCGGCACGGGCTGTACGGCGACTGCTCTTATAGGAGCTTTTCTGGCAGTGGATCGGGATTCCGTGGAGGCCGCAACTACGGCTCTGGCCTACTTTGGACTGGCAGGCGAAAAGGGCGCAGCCGAAACAAAAGCACCTGGGAGTTTTCAGATAGCCGTGCTCGATGCCCTCTTCAGTATTAATGAAGAAGCGCTTATCAATGGGGCGAAGATTAAGATTTAATCCACAGATTTCGCAGATTACATGGATTACTTTAATTACTTGAAGCGTGATGCAAAATCTGTAGGGTTTAATTCCCCGTAGCTTGCTGCGGGTGGGGAATCAAAGGAGGAGACATCATGAGTATTTATAAAAAATCTATAATGTTTTTATTTGTTTTTGCGCTGTTCATTGGCCAGGCCACGTCGTGGGCATGTACAACCATGATTGTAGGCAAAGATGCTACCGCTGACGGGTCGGTCATAGTCGCTCACTCGGATGATGATGTCGATGACGAAAGAGTCGCCTATGTCCCTGCCGCCGATCACAAACCCGGTTCCATGCGTGCGGTTTATTACGATAACTGCAGCCTGGGGTTTGATCCTAAGTACAATGCAACAGTAGTCCGCCGTTACATCGGTCCCGACCGGGGTCCCGTTTACGACACAAAAGATTACGCTCCCAGCAAACCTATCGGATACATTCCTCAGGTGGCACACACATACGCGTATTTTGACTCAAATTACGGCATGATGAACGAGCATCAGCTTATAATAGGCGAATGCACCTGTGGAGCCAAGGTGGAACCGAAACCGGAACCCGGCAAAAGAATTTTTTACAGTGCGGAGCTTTCCAGGGTAGTTCTTGAGAGATGCAGGAGTGCGCGCGAGGCAATAAATCTTATTGGAAAACTTATCAAAGAGTACGGTTATTACGGAACCGGAGAGACACTCCTTATCGGTGATCCCAGGGAAGGCTGGGTTCTGGAAATGTGCGCGTACGATATGGATGGCAAAGACGGAATCTGGGTGGCCCGCCGAGTACCTGACAATGGGCTGTTTGTGGAAGCCAATGAATTCCGCATACGCGAAGTAAAGAAAAATTCCCCGGATATAATGTACTCCGAAAATCTTTTCAAAGTATGTCAGGAAAAAGGCTGGTGGAACCCTAAAGACGGCGAGCTCGACTGGCTCAAAGCCGTAAGCTGGGGTGAATATGGCCATCCCTATTATTCACTCCGGCGGGTCTGGGGAGTATTCAGAAAAGCTAACCGCTCACTCAAACTACCCGCCTGGGTCGAAAACGGTTACACAAAGGCCTATCCCTTTGCCGTGGTGCCCGATAAAAAATTGACGGTTGCCGATGTCATGAGCCTTTATCGGGACCATTATGAAGGAACCGAGTTTGATATGACGAAAGGGATTTCTGCCGGTCCCTTCGGTAATCCCACGCGGTTTGAGAAAAACCCTGACCAGGGTGATACGACAAATCTGAATGTCTATAAGCCTAAGGGTGCGTGGGAGAGGTCGCTATCTATCTATCGTTGCGGTGAGAGCTGGATATGCCAGGGGCGCAGTTGGCTGCCCGATCCTGTTGGCGGTATCTGCTGGATTGGACTTGACCGTCCCGCTACAACCTGCCTGATACCTTTTTATGCCGGAGTCAATGGGATTCCCCGGTCATTTGAAACAATGAATATTCTCAAATTCAAACGTAAAAGTGCCTGGTGGGCATTCAACTTTGTCGCAAACTACGCTGGCTTAAAATACTCCTATATGATCAAGGATATTGGGGAAAAGCAGAAAGAACTGGAGGGACGTGCCTATGCCATGCGGCCTGCCGTTGATCAGGCGGCGCTGGTACTTTATAAGAACGGCAACGAGAAGCTGTGCCGCGAATATCTGACTTCTTTCTGCAGTGCCAATGCTGAACAAGTTGTTTCGCAGTGGTGGAAACTATCTGGAAATCTTATCGTCAAATACAACAACGGGTGTATTACAACAGAAAAGGAAGTAATGAAACTGGTAGGTTATCCTGACTGGTGGCTTAAGACCGCCGGTTATTACAGAGGACCGATATCCTATAAAAAGCCGTAGTGTCATGTGAACGATACTCTGTCATTTCGAAGGAGTCTTCACGACTGAGAAATCTTAGATTTCTCCCGGAGTTTACCCTGAGCAAAGCGAATGGGGTCGAAATGACATTTCTTGATTGAAACGACAGTAGGTGATTATCAGGGAATTCGGCAAAATGGGGAATAAATACTTACTATGAAATATTCAGAAGCCAAACAGGGAAGAATATTTGTTATCCGTCTTGAAGATGGTGATATTATTCATGAGGAAATTGAACAGTTTGCCCGTGAAAAAGCTATTAAAGCCGGGACTTTAATCATCCTCGGGGGAGCTGATGAGGGGAGCAAGCTTGTGGTGGGTCCCGAAGACGGACGCAAAGACACGATTGTCCCTATGGAGCATATCCTTGACAACGTGAACGAGATAGCAGGAGTAGGAACCATTTTCCCTGATGAAAACGGTAACCCTGCGTTGCATATGCATATAGCGTGTGGAAGAAAATCATCAACAGTCACTGGATGTGTCCGTAAGGGGGTCAGGGCATGGCATATATTAGAGGTGACCTTATTTGAATTGGTTGACACTACCGCACTTCGCGCTTTCGATTCGACTACGGGATTTGAGTTGTTACAACCATAATGGAAAATAAAATACAAAACTCATCCGAACCGCCTGGGAGAACCGTTCAGGAATACATTGATGAGACCCCATTCTGGTCTGAC
>CAZSYH010000148.1:0-2776 GCA_964610735.1 uncultured Syntrophaceae bacterium
CGAGATACGCGATTGGTTAAAAGAAACGTCCAATCGGGTTTAATGAAATGTTCAGGCAGGGGTTAAGGGATCAAAATTTCAATGTAGGCATGGGGCTAAATCTCAGTACACCGGCTTTCTTCAGCGCGGTTACCACTTCGCACAGAGGAAGACCGATCACGTTGGTGTATGAGCCGCGGATTTCCTTTATGAAGAAGGACGCTTTCCCCTGTACCGCGTATCCACCCGCCTTGTCGTAAGGTTCGCTTGTCCTTATGTACCAGTCCATCTCATCCCGGGAAATATCCTTGAATATCACAGAGGATTCAACAGCATCGTTTACGATTACACCCTCACCCCCCTTCACAATAGCGAATCCGGTTATTACCCTGTGCTCCCGGCCGCTCAGCATGCCGAGCATCTGCTTTGCCTCACCGGGTGTTCTGGGCTTGCCGAGCATTTTCCCGTCTATTATTACTACAGTATCCGCGCCCAGAACCCACCTGCCGGGATTCCCGCGGGAGATTTCGAGGGCCTTTTCTCTTGACAGTCTCAGGACGTGAGCTTCGGGCGATTCTCCTTCCAGGGGTTTTTCATCAACCTCACTCGTAATTACTTCAAAATCCTGAATCAATTCGCCAAGGAGTTCTTTGCGGCGGGGTGAAGCCGATGCCAGTATAAATGATGCCTGCATGTTCATATCTCTTGTCTCTCCCTGTAATAGAAACCGGCATCAGATGAGGACATCGGAATGCCTCGTCATAACAGTCCCGGCAACCAAACGTTCAAACAACACCTGGAATGAGTCTGATCATAACCTTCCTTGTCCTGGGTCCGTCGAATTCACAGAAGAAGATCGACTGCCATGTGCCTAAAACCAGATTGCCATCTTCTACAAGAACAACCTCTGAGGAACCAAAAAGAGATGCCTTTATGTGAGCGGCGGAATTTCCCTCAGTATGTCTGTAATCGCCATACAGAGGAACAATTTTGTCCATTTCCATCAATATGTCTTTCGGCACATCGGGATCCGCATTTTCGTTTATTGTAACCGCAGCGGTCGTGTGAGGCACAAATATATAACATGCCCCATCTCTAACCCCGCTCTTCTTCAAGACAGCTCTTGCTTCCCCGGTAATATCGATCATTTCAAATCTCGAGTGTGTCTTTACGATAAATTGATCCATAGACCCATCCCCCATGCCAACACTGCAGGTCGAAAAAACATCACGAACCCACTGAAAAAGGTTCTGTACCAAATATATCTTTTGACTTAGAATGCGGTGTTGTCTATACTTTCCCTATTGGTAACCGTTCACAGTTTACGGTTACTGTAATATCAACTGGGTTAAGCTATCCCCAGAAACGCGTTGAGATGTGCTTGTCTGCATTCGAGCACATAAAAAACATCCGGCAGGCATGCCATGGAACCTGAAAAATTTTTGAGAGGGGTACACCTGTTTCAATCTCTCAGTCACCATGACAGCGAGCGTCTCGCTGCTTCTCTGAAGCGACGTTCTCTGAAGAAAGGAGAGGCGCTGTTCCGTAAAGGTGACGAGGGAACTTCACTCTATATAGTAAAATCAGGAAGTGTCAAGATTGTTCTTCCATCAGACATGGGGGATGAGGTCACGCCCGCAATACTGTCTGAAGGAGATTTCTTCGGTGAAATGGCGCTTCTGGACGGACTGCCGCGCTCGGCCGATGTAGTGGCGCTTGAACCTTCCGAGTTGCTGGCCCTTAATCAAAAGGATTTTCTGGCATTCCTGAAGGACGATGAAGAGGCTATACGGTCGATCTTTTCGTATCTCTCAATGCGACTGCGCAAGACAGACGACCTTTTGGAAGATGCTCACTTTCTCAACATCTCCACAAGGCTTGCCAGAAGACTTGTCGAGCTGTCCCAAAAATACGGTCACCAAAAGGAAGAGGGGGGGGCTATCCAGATCGACCTGAGTCTGACCCAGAAGGATCTCGCAAGCATAGTTGGAGCTACAAGGGAAAGCATAAATAAGGAATTGAGAATCCTGCGGGAAAAGGGATTAGTCAACACCGAAGGGAATACCATTAAGATCCTCAACATGGAACGCCTCGAAAAGCGTGCCCATCTGTAAAAACCCATGTAATATATTTCACACCGGAGATATGAAGCCTTTCATTGCATTCACCCATAATCTTTAGTATAAATTAACAGTCGGTTTGTACGCTATGGAGTTTCAGGATTTCTTCGCAAATAACAGGGGGTTGTAGTAATGTTGCTTTATGCGGAATGCCTTTTGCAAATTTTCTCGGCAATTCTGGGCGCTGTCGTTGGAAGCTTTCTCAACGTATGCATTTACAGGATTCCATCGGGAAAATCTATTGTGTTCCCCGCGTCTCACTGTCCAGCCTGCAAGCATCCCATAAAATTCTACGACAACATACCGATCATCAGCTACCTTATGCTCAGGGGAAAATGTCGGCATTGCAGCAAAAGAATATCTCCGCTCTACCCGGTGATAGAACTGCTGTCCGCTGTTATGTCCGTGCTCCTCTTCCGGAGATACGGCCTGTCGCCCGACTATCTCTTTGCCTTTCTGTTCACGTGCGCCCTGATCGTCATAACTTTTATCGACCTGAAACACCAGATCATCCCGGACGTGATAAGCCTGCCGGGCATACCGCTGTTCGCACTGGCGGCCATTTTCTTCATGGATGTCACGTTCAGGGACTCCCTGATCGGCATCCTGGCGGGCGGAGGATTTCTCTTCCTGATCGCCCTCGGATATCAGCTCCTGACAAAGAGAGAGGGAATGGG
>CAZSYH010000149.1:0-2664 GCA_964610735.1 uncultured Syntrophaceae bacterium
TTGTTGCCCGTCAAGTAAAAGATTTACTACACCTGGAGTTGTCGGACCATCGCCACGTGTAAGCGCTTCATCTGATTGCACAATCCAGACAAGAAGACTTCCGATCGGAAACTTGCGGTATAAGGAATTCATCAAACCTCTTACTTGCTCGCGGTTCCAGACGTATCCCCTTTGAAACTTGGGCAGAGCCATAGTCCCGAGGTCAATTTGATCAAGTATGGTCGATATCTTCATAATAAAATCCTCTCTCTAAATTTGAACCCCGACTTTACCAATTAACAAATCGTGCATAAGGCCTTTTTTTCAGGAGTTTGAGTTTATCACAGTATTGCTATTCTCTTAGATACGGCATATCCACCTTCAATATGTTGTTTCCAATCCAGCGCCTTTAACTATTCGAAAAAGGGAATCGCCACACATGTATTTTCATCAGGTGATTGTACCATAGGGTTCTTCCCTGTTATACTAACTGGGAATATTCGCAGGACTGCGCCTTGCTTACTCCCTGTTTCGATTTTTAAAACATCACAAATTACCCTTTCTCAAATCCGCAATCCAGCCCTGAAATTTGTTGGGAGTCAGCAAATCAAAAGCATAATACTGCTTCGCATCAGCCCGATATCGGCTGTCAATATCTGCCAGGTTCACTGTGCGCAATTTTTCGTTTACCCTTTCGAAGTGCGCCTTTGCGTATGCCTCTTTTGCCGGAGTCGCTTCATCCTGTTCTTCGTCCGACTTGATCTCCACCACCTTGATAAGGTTTTCTACGCCGTCGTCCTGAAGCTTTTTCAGTTTTTCAAGACCACCCGCGCTTCCGTCGCCTTCAAGCCCTGAAATGTACTCGGCCAGATCGATCTTTATAAAAAAATCAGGATTAAAATTCCTTCTGGCCCTGTCCTTTCCGCCCTTCCAGTATTCATAAGCAATGCTGTAGAAATTCCTGTCCGGCGATTTTATCCATGAATCAATATATTCCGCGTTGTCTATCAATTGGAAAACGAATTCTTTTTCCGGCGAATGGGAAACCAGGACAATATTTTGAGGGCTTTTCAGTTTTGACGTATTCGCCACATAGGGCGGCCTTGTATCTCCCTTTACAAACGTCCGGATGATTTCGTCCCTTCTCTCCACAAAATCTTCAGGTTTAAAGAGAGAAAGCTGCGGGCCATCTTCCGGACGCTTTCTCAACTCGTTAATGTAGTCCAGTATAAATTGATTTGCCTCACCCACCTCGGTTTCATAGTCTTCACTCAAAAAAGCCGTTCTGTCTCTTTCAAGCTCGCTCACCCTTATGCCGGATCTATCCATTTGAGATGTATCAACCGGTATTATATCTCCTTCAATATTTTCAAAAACCCGCTTCTTTGTGCCTCGCGGCAGGAACTGGTTAAAGTAATTGTCAATCTGTCTTCTGTTTTCTTCGGACAGCCTGTTTCCCTTGATTCCTGCATTTCCCATCGCTTCGCGAATAACCTGCCTTATCTCATTTTCTTCCGGGTAACGGTCATCCACAACCACGCTGCCGAAATCAAAATGCAGCGCCTCAAAAGACCTCAGAGCAAAACGGTTATAGATATCGTACACAAGCTGATCAATCGTATAAAAATCTCTGGTCAGCTCGTACCGCCTTTCGTCTCTCGTCCTTACGACTTTAACGCCAAGACTTTCCTCAAAAGGGGTTATCGCAAGTCTCCCCGGTGGTTTTGGTTCTTCACCGCGGCCAACCTTTTCATAGCGCTCACTCGGAATATAATTGAGGTTAAAGAGGGTGAAATTGTGCGCGCCTCTTCCCCGTTCCCGGTCAGGCAGCGCCGAAGATGTAAGGTACATGTCACTCTCGGTAACCGAATCAACCAGCTCTTTGATATGATCGGCAAATTTGTCGTGATTGGTAACCGTCAGGACAGGATAGTTCTGCAAAATGTGTTCATTGGGAACTTCACGCGGAATGCGCATTCCCCTGCCTAACACCTGTGATATAAGAAGCTTGGAATTAAAGACCCGCTCTTCCATAGGAACGATCTGAAAGACGTTGTCCACGTCCCAGCCTTCCGAGAGCTTGTTCACCGCAAAAATGAACTCAACGCTTCCGCCGGTCTTATTGGGATTTGTTTCCTCAATATTGTCGAGTTCATCCTTATATTCCGACTTAGAAACCTTACTTACGACACAAATTGCTTTTTTACGCATCATGTCTATAAGTTCCGAATCCGTCCCTTCAGCGCCATTGTACTTCTTCTCATATCGTGCAAGAAATGCTATGAATTCCTCATACCTTTTTTGCGCATTTTTTATATCCGGACAGATAAAGACCGTTATCGGCTTGACCCTCCTTTTTCCCGCTCGATCCCTGTAGGCATACTTCTCACTGTTTTCCAGATGGTTTTTCAGGACCATTTCAAAGCGCTGATCAATCGTAAGTTTTGAATCACCTTCATCTGTTTCTGTGTGAATAATCGCATTTATCTTTTTGATATATCGCTCTTCGGTGGCATCCTTGATGGAATAGTTGTAAAGGATATCGGCAAAATATTCGTTCTGGTTATAGGGGGTGCCGGTAAAGCCGATATGCCTGGTGATTTTGCTGTTTTCACGTAAAAACTTCATCCAAAGGCGTTCGTCTCTTGCTTCACTTTTCTTTCCTTCCGGTCCTTCTTCCTTGTC
>CAZSYH010000150.1:0-2628 GCA_964610735.1 uncultured Syntrophaceae bacterium
TATAAAATAGAGCTAGTAAGGTGATAAGAATGCTTAATATCGTAATAGACGGGAACAAGGTCAAGGCGGAAGAAGGTTCAACCATACTGGAAAACGTCCAGGCATTGAAGATAGATATCCCCACACTGTGCCATCACAAGGAGCTCACCCCCTTCGGGGCCTGCCGCCTGTGCAGTGTGGAAGTCAAGACTAACGGAAAGTGGCAGCTTGCGACATCGTGTAATACCCCCGTTGAAAGCGGCATGGAGATCGCGACTAGCTCGGACAAGGCAAAAGAGAGCAGAAAAGCAGCCGCGCAGCTTCTCTATTATAAATACCCCGAGACCCAGGCGGTCAAAGAGATCGCGCAGAAGCTGGGGGTGGATGTCTCTCCCGAAGTGGCTGAAGGTCACGACTGCATACTCTGCGGACTGTGCGTCAGGACATGCCAGGAGATTGTGGGCGTAGGCGCGCTGACCTTTCAGGACAGAGGCCGCGGCCGGGATAACGACGAACCGAAGATCATCTTCGACCCGAATGTATGCATAGGATGCGGATCGTGTGCCTATGTATGTCCCACCGGTTATGTGCAGATGGAGACAGACGGCGACCGGAGGATCATCTGGGACAAGGTCTTCAAGATGGTCCCCTGCCCGGTGTGTGGACGGTTCTTCGCGCCGGAAGATCAGCTCAAATACATCAGCAAGACCACCGGTGTGCCCTTCAGCGAACTGGCCACCTGTGTTGACTGCAGATAGGGTTTTTCACAATTCAGTGTTGTAAAAGCCCTTAAACTCTGATAAAAGCTCGCTTCGGTTTTTAAAATATAGATATTCCCCAGTAGCTCAGTTGGTAGAGCAGATGGCTGTTAACCATCTTGTCCGTGGTTCGAGTCCGCGCTGGGGAGCCAAAAAAATCAAGGGGTTACGAGAAAGTCGTAACCCCTTTTTTAGAACAAAAATAGTGGGGACATCTGTTCTAGCGTGGCCCCAAAAAAATACCAATAAAATAAGTTGGTTGCAATTGTCTGCAACCCATTTTTTGTAGTCAAAAAGTGACTACGTAGCCAAATGTAGTCACTTTCAATCAAAACTAAGCATAGAGGCAATAATATCAATTTTTTAGCAAAGCAGTTTTATGCCTGCCTTTTATACTGGATTTAGAACACCATACGCCAATAGGAAAAACATATTTCTTCCTGTTATCAGTAAAACATTGTCCTTGATGAAAATACATACTTTCAAACGGTAAGCAGCATCTGATTGACTATATTTCATTTGACATCTCATTGATTATCCAGTAGATTTCGCGAAGATTAATTTGACTCGCCCATTTTTTGTTTCCAGATAACATCGTTTGTCATTACTGGGAGGCATCGGATGAAAGATCAATTCAGGACAAATCAAGAACTCCTCAAAGAAATATCAGCCCTAAAGCAGGAAATACAGGAACTGGAACAATCTGAATCAGAGCGCAAGCGAGTGCAGAAAGAGTTAACCAGGAGTGAAGAAAAATTCCGCAAGGCTTTTTATACCAGTCCGGATTCCGTAAATATCAATCGCCTGGAAGACGGAATGTATATCTCGATTAATCCGGGATTTACCAGGATTTTGGGATATACCGAAGAGGAAATCATCGGGAAAACCTCCATAGAATACAATATCTGGGACAATATCGAGGACAGGCAACGACTGGTAGCCGGATTGAAGAAAGACGGGACTGTCAGTAACCTTGAAGCCGTCTTTCGAGCGAAGGGCGGTGATATCCGATATGGTTTGATGTCAGCCTCTGTAATCAATCTCGAAGGCGTACCCCATATTCTCAACATTACCCGCGACATCACCGACCGCAAGCGAGCGGATGCAGAACTCAGGCAACAATCCGATGCCATGAATGCAGCGATCGATGGGATGGCCATACTGAATGAAGAAGGGGAATACGTCTATTTAAACAAAGCTCATATCATGGTTTATGGTTATGAGCGTGCCGAGGAATTGATTGGAAAATCATGGAGGGTTCTCTATGATTCTGATAGCCTTCAACACTTTGACCAGGAAATCATGCCTGAGTTTAGTCGAAAAGGATATTGGTCTGGCGACGTTGTAGGTATGAAAAAAGATGGGACCAAGTTTCCTCAGTCGGTATCCTTAACGGCCATGGCTCATGGTGGGTTGATTTGTGTCGTCCGCGACATCACCGATCAAAAGCGGGCGGAAGAAGATCTGAAAAAAAGTGAAGAAAAATATCGCTCCCTTTTCGAGAATGCCAATGAGTCCATTTTTGTGGCTCAGGACGGCAAACTGGTGTTTGTCAACCCGATGACCATCGTGGTGGTCGGCTATCCCGGTGAGGAGCTCACGGCAAGGCCATTCAGTGAGTTCATTTACCCCGATGACCGGGGTACGGTTATCGACAGACATTTAAGGCGAATGAAGGGTGAGGACCTTTCTCACAACTATTCTTTTCGGATCATTCGTAAAAACGGCAACATCAGGTGGGTGGCACTGAATGCTGTCCTGATAAGCTGGGGAGGAAAGCCGGCCACGCTGAACTTCCTTAGCGATATCACCGAAAAGGTGCAGGCGGAGGAGGGCTCGAGGAGACTGGCTTCCGTAGTCCGTCACAGCCTGGAACTCGTCAATCTGACAA
>CAZSYH010000151.1:0-2621 GCA_964610735.1 uncultured Syntrophaceae bacterium
GCCATGGACAACGAAGAGTGCTTCATCTATCAAAAATTCTTGAGGGGGTTGGGCCTGGTATATATTGAACATCAGGCCCGTATCTGACACTCCGCCACTGTTGCGGCTCTGGCAGAGTCGTTCGGACGCGGTGCAATGACCAATCACTGGATCGATATTCAGTACAGTGATTGTGTGTTAATCATGGGAAGTAACGCGGCTTCCAATCACCCCATTTCATTCAAGTATGTGACCAAGGCCATGGAGGACGGCGCGAAGCTGATCAATGTGGATCCACGATTCACGCAGACCTCTTCAAAGGCCGACATCTATGCCTCCCTAAGATCGGGAAGCGACATAGCCTTTCTGGGCGGTATGATCAAATATATCCTGGACAACAATATGATCCAGGAAAAATATGTAAAACACTATACCAACGCCCCATTTCTGGTAAATCCCGACTTCAAACTCCCCGGAGACAATGATGGTGTATTCTCCGGCCTGAAAGATGCCAAGTACGACAAGTCTTCTTGGTCCTTCCAGACCGACATGAACGGAGTCGCCAGAAAGGATATGACCCTTCAAAATCCCAACTGCGTCTATCAGCTTCTGAAGAGGCATTATTCTAGGTATAATCTGGATATCGTCTCCAGGATTACCGGTACACCGAAAGAGAAACTTCTGGAGGTCTACAAAGAGTATGCTAAAACCGGCAAGGTAGGGAAAGCCGGAACCATCATGTATGCCATGGGATGGACCCAGCATACGGTCGGTGTTCAGAATATCAGGACGATGAGTATCATTCAGCTCCTCTTGGGAAATATGGGTGTGGCAGGCGGCGGTGTCAATGCCCTCAGGGGCGAGTCCAACGTCCAGGGCTCCACCGATCAATGTCTCCTGTTCCATATCCTCCCCGGATACCTGAAAACCCCTGTGGCGTCCCTGCCGACTCTGGCCGCGTATAACGCCAATAATACGCCCGCAACAAACGAGCCCAATAGCCTGAACTGGTGGAGTAACTACCCGAAGTATGTGGCAAGTCTTCTGCGGGCCCACTACGGAACGGGCGTTTCTCTGGATGACGCCTATTCGTATCTGCCGAAGCTGGATGACGGGAAGAACTACTCGTGGCTGAGCCTCTTCGATGCGATGTACAAGGAAAGGTTCACGGGCTTCTTCGCGTGGGGGCAGAACCCCGCGTGCAGCGGCGCCAGCTCCAACAAGACCCGGCAGGCCTTGGGCAAGCTGGACTGGATGGTCAATGTAAATATCTTCGACAGCGAGACAGGATCCTTCTGGAAGGGACCCGATATGGATCCGAAGAAGATAAAGACGGAGGTCTTCATGCTTCCCTGCTCTGCTTCGATTGAGAAGGAGGGGAGTATCACAAACAGTGGCCGCTGGATGCAGTGGAGGTACAAGGCGGTCGATTCTCCCGGGATGGCCATGCCTGACGGCGAGATCATCTCGGAACTCTTCTACAAGATCAAGGAATTGTATGAAGAGGAAGGCGGTCCGCTGAAAGAGGCCGTAACACAGATGACCTGGGATTATGGACCCAAGGATATCGACGGCAGGGTCAGGCACCTTGACACCCATTATATCGCCAAGGAGATAAACGGCTACTTCCTCGAGGATAAGGAGATCAAGGGTACGCTGTACAAGAAGGGTACCCTGGTCCCCAGTTTTGCCTTTCTTCAGGATGACGGTTCGACCTCTTCGGGAAACTGGCTCTACTGCAATTCCTATACGGAGAAGGGGAACATGGCGGCCCGCCGGAGCAAGAAGGATGAATCCGGTATCGGCCTCTATCCCGAATGGTCATGGTGCTGGCCGGTCAACCGGAGGATCATATACAACGGCGCTTCCGTTGATCCGGAGACGGGAAGACCTTGGGACATAGAGCATCCCGTTATTATGTGGAACGGTTCCACGTGGGTCGGCGATGTTCCGGACGGCGTTGCCGCACCGGGCGCTGGAAGGCCTCCCTTTATCATGAAGCCCGATGGCGTCGGTTCGATCTTCGGGCCCGGGCTGGCGGACGGTCCATTCCCGGAGCACTATGAGCCCTTGGAATGCCCCATTGAAAGCAACCTCATGTCACCGCAGTTCGTCAATCCGACGATCAAGAGATGGGACAAAGATGGAACGGGGACAGATGTGGACGCGAGGGCAACCTGCGATCCGCGGTATCCTATTGTCTGCTCAACCTATCGGGTGAGCGAGCACTGGCAGACCGGCCTTATGACGAGGTGGTGTCCATGGCTCGCGGAGATGCAGCCCTCCATGTTCGTGGAGATGGGTGTCGAGCTTGCCAAGAATAAGGGGATCAAAAACGGCGAGATAGTCACCGTGAAATCGGTCAGGGGACAGGTCGATGCCGTGGCGATCGTGACAGAAAGATGGAAACCCTTCAATATCGATGGCAATGAGATTCATGAGGTCGGGATTCCATGGCACTACGGATGGATTACCACAAAGATGAGGGAATACGTGCATGGTGACAAGAAGCCTGAGGTCTTCACCTTTGGTGATTCCGCCAACATCGTGACTCCATTTATCGGAGACGCCAATACCATGATTCCGGAGAGCAAGGCCTTCATGGTAAATGTCGAAAGGAAGGAGGTGTAAGCCATGTCTGA
>CAZSYH010000152.1:0-2617 GCA_964610735.1 uncultured Syntrophaceae bacterium
TGATCTCCCCGATCGCCTGGCTCTGTTCGCTCAGCCGGACGACCATGTCGGCGATCGATTCCACCTGCTCCTTGATGTTGTTCATCCCCTGAATGGTGTCATCGATCGATTTCAGCCCTGTCTGCGAGACCTCGACGTACTTCTTCTGGCCGAGTTCGGCGACATGCTTCGCCTTTTGCGAGTTGACCTCTGTGGTTTGTTTGACCTCTTCCAAGGTAGTCGTGGTTTCACTCACGGCCGTCGAGGTCTCGGCGGCACCCGAGGTCAATTGCGAGACGGAGGCCATGATTTCACTCCCCGATGACGCCAGGACATTGACGCCCTCCAGGATCGCCTTGACCTGCTGGCGGTTCTTCGCCACCATCGTCGAGAAGGCGTTCCCCAGGGCATCCGTTTCGGAGAGGGGCGTCGCTTCCACGGTCAGGTCGCCGGTGGCGATCTTTTGGGCGATCTGCGCCTTATCTCTCAGGGATTGGATCATCAACGTGAACGCCCGGCCAAGATCGCCGATTTCATCCTGACGATTCTGATCCGTCGCCTCCACGGCAAGGTCGCCGGCGGCGATCGTCCGGGCAGTCCCCACGAGATTGACCAGTGGCCGAGTGATGCTGCGGGCAAAGAAATAGAAAACGATTGAAGCCAGCAGGAGGAAGAGGATGCCGATGGAAACAATCACATTCCGGGTGTAGCGGGCGGGGGCGTAGAGTTCCTCGGTGGGGATAGAGGCAACGACGCTCCATCCGGTGGTGAGTATGGGGGCAACGGCGGCCACCTTCCCGATATCTTTGTTTTCATATTCCGCAATGCCCGATTTCCCCTGAGCGGTTATTTTCGCCAATGGAGCCAATCCCTTGATGTCGTTAATGTTTATCTTCAGGATGTTCTCCTTCACAGGATAATGGACATAGATGCCTTTCTGATCGACGATGTAGGCATAGCCCGTCTTTCCGATTTTGACATTGTCCAGGATATCGGAGAAGAATTTAAGTTCCATGGCCATCACGACGGCCCCTGTGATCTCTTTTCCCTTGGGGTCGTATATCGGGCAGGCCGCCGTGCAGATCACCCTGCCGGTGCCCTTGGAGAAAACAACGGAACCGACATTGGGTGTTCCCTTGAATGCCTTATCAATGTAATCCCTGCTGGAAAGATCGATCCCCTTGAATTTTCCGTTGTCGGACGAGGCATAGATAATCCCGTTTCTGCCGACCAGCATGAGGCTGGAAAGCCGGTCTCCCTGGGCGTCTTTCATCTTCGTGAGCTCTCTCTGGACAATGAGGATCTCCTTCTGGCTGCTCTTTTCCCCATCCTTCGCTATCTTTTCTGCGGCGGTGATAACACTGTTCGAATAGGAGATGTTCCGGACCGTGACGATCTGTTCGCTCATACCGATATCCAGCGCGGCGGCAAGGCTTTCGGTTATATCGACCATATCCGCTCTCCCCATTTGGGAGATGCTCCGTGAAGACTCATACACCGAAACGATGCCGATGATGATGATGGGAATCGCCAAAATCAGAAGCCCTCCTGACAAAAGTTTTGTTCCTAATTTAAATTGTTTCATAACCCCTCCTTTCATTCTTCCACCTCTTCATGGACGATGAGCTGCCTGTCGTTGAGAACTCGTTCCATGTCCAGGAGGATGAGGCCTTCTCCGGCAACCCCCTTGACATACCCCGCATGAATGCCGGGAATCATCGGCAGAGGCGGATTCAATCCTTTTTCGGTGATATTCCTGATCCCGATGATCTCATCGGCGAGAATCCCCAGCGCCATATCCTCCTGCTGGACAACGATGACCCTGTTGAGATTGGTGATCCCCTTTTCCGGAAGATCAAAAAACCTCTTCATGTCGATGATCGTGAGGATCTGCCCCCTGATGTTGATGATACCGCGAATATAGTCCGGCGTACAGGGAAGGGGCGTCAATTCGTTCAGGGGGTAGACTTCCCTGATGAAGGCGGTCTCGACGGCATACGTCTCGCGGGCGAGAAGAAATGCCAATATCTCAAGATGTTCTTCGGCATTCCCCTCTTTTTCAGGTTCCCGGGCAAGGGTTTTCGCTCTTGAGCTGAGGATGGCTCTCATTCCTTCGGTTGTCGCCTCAGATGCCCCGGCATGAACCGATCCCGGATCTTTCGGGGCTCCAGGAGATTTTCTCCCTGTCTTCTTCATGACATCTCCCGCTCCATGAATGTCCCGATGATTGCCGCAAGTCTGCCCGCCGTGATTCCATCCGACGCAGGAATGGTGTCATCGGGTTTATATGCCGACAGTATCTCGGCAACGTTGCCGAAGTGTTTTCGTGCTTCGGCCATTTTACCCGATCGCAGTGAAAGATTCGCAAGTGTAAAGTGGGCCAGGACGAAATTGCGGTCGAGATACAGGGCCTTTTTCAGGGAAGCCCTGGCCTCATCCCCCTCTTTCTGCTCTTCGAGAATGGTGGCGAGCAGATAGTGCAGATGGGCATCGCATTTGTTCGCCGAGATGGCCTCTTCGCAAAAGCAGCGGGCCTCATCGAGCTTCCCCTGATTCGCGAGGACCTTCGCGAAGAGAACACAGGATTCCTGATTTCTGCCACCATTCGACATGAGTGTGCGCAGTTTTTCTTCCGCTT
>CAZSYH010000153.1:0-1392 GCA_964610735.1 uncultured Syntrophaceae bacterium
GGGTTATTCCCGTTCCGTGTATGTTATCGACTGGGGGCTCACTTTTATGTTTGTGAGCGGGTTCCGGGTGCTCATACGAATACTGTCCGGGAGCCAGATTGTTTCCTCCCTGACACGGACACGAAAAGGTCCCCGCGGTGATCTGCCTCTCAAAAAGCTGCTGATTATCGGGGCGGGGGATTCGGGCGAGAAGGTTCTGAGGGAGATATATGAAACACAGTGGCACAGGTTCAGCCCCGCGGGTTTCCTCGATGATGATCCCAGGAAGAGTGGACAGACAATCCATGGAATTCCGGTCCTGGGAAGGCTGGATGATGTCGGCGGGATCAAGGTGGAGTTTGATGAGATTCTGATCGCCATGCCCTCGGTCAGGGGTGAGGCGATGCGGCGGATCGTTTCTCTGTGTGAAGAGACCGGAAAGCCGTTTCGAACCGTGCCCGGAATCTGGGAGCTTATCGAGGGAAAGGTTTCGGTAAAATCGATTCGCAAGGTACAGCTGGAAGACCTGCTGGACCGAGAGGAGGTTCATCTGGACGAAGAGGGGATTCGTCAATATATAAAGGACAAACGGGTTCTGATTACGGGGGCGGGGGGATCCATAGGGTCTGAGCTGGTAAGGCAGGTGGGACATTTTCATCCGCAGGCGTTGGCGCTTCTGGACTTCAGTGAGGAGAATCTTTTCGAGATAGAGGGGAGATGCCGGCAGCGGTTCGGGTTTATCCCGGTATCCGGATTTCTGGTTGATATAAAAAACCGGAGATCCGTATGCAGGGCGTTTCGTGAGTTCGGCCCCGACGTTGTCTTTCATGCCGCCGCCTATAAGCATGTTCCCATGCAGGAAATGCACCCGTGGGAGGCGGTGTTCAATAATATCGCGGGCACACGAAACATGGTCGAGGCGGCCCTGGAAAACCATGTGGAGCGCTTTGTGCTTGTCTCGACGGATAAGGCTGTGCGGCCGGCCAATGTTATGGGCGCCACGAAGCGGGTGGCCGAGATGATTGTGGGATGCGCCAGCAGGGACTCCGCGACGCGCTTTATGGCTGTGCGTTTCGGGAATGTGCTCTGGAGCTCCGGTTCGGCGATTCCCCTGTTTCAGAAACAGATCTCCCGGGGTATGCCTGTGACTGTCACGCATCCGGAGATAACCCGTTATTTCATGAGCATTATGGAAGCCGCGCGGCTGATTCTTCAGGCGGGAGCGATGGGCAGGGCGAACGAGATATTCATCCTGGATATGGGCAAGCCCATGCGTATAGTCGATCTGGCCCGGGATCTGATACGTCTCAGCGGTCTCGAGCCGGACAAGGATATCCCCATTCAGTTTATAGGGCTCAGGCCGGGGGAGAAACTCTATGAAGAATTGATTACCGAAGGGGAGGGGATCGTGCC
>CAZSYH010000153.1:1492-2560 GCA_964610735.1 uncultured Syntrophaceae bacterium
CCTGTTTGTCGGCATCTTTCTTCTCTTGTTTACCCGCAGACAAAAGGCAGGGAAGGTAATGGTTTGCCTGGGCTTTGTTTTGCTGGCGCTGTTCAGCTATGGCACTCTCCCCGATATCGCTCTCAGGTCTCTGGAATGCAGATACGCTCCCCTTATCGATGTGTCTCAATTCTCTGATATCAGATGGGTGGTTGTGCTGGGTGGCGGTCATGATTCGGGCCCGGAACTTCCTGCTACATCGCAACTCTCAGAATCTTCTCTCAGTCGTCTTGTCGAGGGGATTCGAATTCACAGGCTTTTGCCGGAAAGCCGCCTCGTTTTATCGGGTGGAGCTGTCTTCGATCCGGTGTCTGAAGCGGAGGTGATGGCGCGCGCCGCTGAGGCTATGGGTGTAGATGGCGACAGGATTGTCCTCGAGCAGCTTTCCAGGGATACCAAAGATCAGGCCGGATTCATCCACGAAATAGTCGGAGATGAAGGATTTATTCTGGTAACTTCCGCCTCACATATGCCCCGTTCGATGGTGCTCTTCCGGAAGTCCGGTACGAAACCGATACCGGCTCCCACAGATTACCGGGTTAAAGAAAGACAGGGGGCCAGCCCGCATATTTTCTTTCCCAATGCCGGCAACCTTCGCAAGATGGAAATGACCTTTCATGAATACCTGGGTCTGGGATGGGCATGGATTGGAGGGCAGGTACAGGTGTTAGGGGATTGGCTCACACCAGGCGCGGTGCGAAGGGGATGAGAGGATGGTAAATGGGGTATTTAGTTCGCGAGTGTAGCGTGGGGTCTCTGTGCCCCACAGCTTTTCAATGAGCGCTGTTCTCATTAAATCCATTTACCGAAAATAAGGAAAGCCTGACCCCCATTTTTGCAGGAATCTGCCGGTGAGCGATTCCTTGGTTTTCACTATTTCTTCGGGGGTGCCGGCAGCAACGATTCTTCCTCCCCCATCTCCACCTTCAGGGCCCATGTCAATGATGTAGTCCGCGGACTTGATCACGTCAAGATTGTGCTCTATGACCACGACGGTGTTTCCCATATCCACCAGCCGCGCGAGGACAT
>CAZSYH010000154.1:0-2557 GCA_964610735.1 uncultured Syntrophaceae bacterium
CCGGCACCACCTTTCTCATCACGTCCCACGTGAGACCGGATGGTGATGCCCTGGGGTCTGAGCTGGCCATGTATCACGTGTTGCGTGGCATGGGAAAGGGTGTCGTTGTTTATAACCAGGACGAGA
Organism: uncultured Syntrophaceae bacterium; assembly: GCA_964610735.1. Classification (GTDB taxonomy): domain Bacteria; phylum Desulfobacterota; class Syntrophia; order Syntrophales; family UBA2210; genus UBA2210. Next base: position 127 of record CAZSYH010000154.1, read on the forward strand.
CACCAGCCGTGTATGAATTCCTCCCCGGTTCGCAGGATATTGTACATTCGCTGGATTCTGTAAATGGGTTTGACGCGGTTTTCGTCCTGGATTGCAGTGATATTGAAAGGGTCGGAGATAAAAAGAACAGGATAGGTTCTATAAAAAAGATTGTTAATATTGATCACCATGCCTCCGTCGGCACATTTTCGGAAATATTGCTGGTGGATTCCACGGCGAGTTCCACGGGAGAGATAATCCACCGTCTTCTTGAGAAGATGGGGATTGCGATAAACGGAGACATTGCCACGAATATATATACGGCTATCCTGACAGATACCGGCAGTTTCCGCTATTCCAACACTGGAAGTGAAACATTCAGGGCGGCGGCTGATCTGGTGGACAAAGGCGCGAACTGCCGATACATAGCGGAGAAAATTTATGAGACCAGACCCGCGATTCAGGTCCGGCTGATGGGAAAGGCGCTGGATACCCTGGAGTTTTATGAAGGTGAAAAGGTGGGCTTCATTTATGTCACGCAGGAGATGCTTCGTAAGGAAGGCGCCTTGCCGGAACACACAGAAGGCTTTGTGGATATAGTCCGCTCAATACAGGGTGTTGAAATTGCCGCATGTTATTATGAGGTTTCCAAAAACCGGTTTAAGATAAGCCTGCGATCAAAGGGAAAAGCGGATGTGGAAAAAATTGCGGGCAAATTGGGAGGGGGAGGACACAGAAATGCCTCCGCCTGCAGGGTTGAAGGGAGCATTAAAGCAGTCAAGAGAAAAGTACTCGGCGCTATAAGGACGGCATGTAAGGCTTTATGAAAAGGGATTTGGCAAGAGAAAGTTGATCCTGAAGATTCTTTAATATCCGAAGGGTTCAAGGGGTCGAGGGGTCAAGTGAAAGAAAGACAGGCTTGGACTATCTTCTCCAACTAAATTGGAGAAGAACCAAGATATGAAGTTTGTGATATTGTGATATGAATGGAGTGCTGATCATTGACAAACCGTCCGGCAGGACATCGTATGATATTGTCCGCGATGTTAAAAAATTGCTCGGGACGAAAAAAGTAGGTCACGCGGGGACGCTTGATCCACTGGCAACGGGGGTTCTCACCATTTGTGTAAATGAGGCCACCAAGCTCGCGCAGTTCTTTTCGAATGATGATAAGGACTATCGTGCCACGATGCTTCTGGGCGTCAGGACGGACACCCTTGATATAGAGGGTAAGGTGACAGAACGCCGTGAACCCCAACCCCATCTCCAGGCAGGAGAGATAAAGGGTGCGGTGGAGGGTTTTGCCGGTCGAATAGAGCAGAGGGTCCCTAAATATTCTGCCGTCAAGTTCAATGGCAGGCCTCTCTATAAATGGACAAGACAGGGGGTTGACATTGAACCTCCCATGAGGAAGGTTGACTTGTATCATATAAACGTGGAAGAGGTAAGGATCCCCTATGTGACTTTTACAGTTTCCTGTTCGAAGGGTACCTATATAAGGTCGCTGTGTGCCGATATCGGGGACCGGTTGGGATGCGGCGCGTGTCTGTCAGACCTCAGACGAACGAGAAGCGGTTGTTTCAGTGAAAAAGATGCCATATCACTTGAAGGTCTCGCTGACGGGGAAAGGGCCGGGATCCTTGAAAAAAGACTTATTCCCATAGCGGATGCACTGCCCGGTATCTGTAATATTGCTGTTGACCAGGACACAGCAGACAGGATAAGAAAAGGATATCAACCTGATCGCGGTGTTTTGAATGACAAAAATACTCCTTTGCTGGAGAAGGGAGATCTGGTAAAATTTGTCCTGCAGGATGGCAGGATCATCGCTGTTGCAAAGACGCTTTTTTCTTCGAAGGAAGTTTCCCTGTTGGGTGAAGGAGAGCAGGCGGCTAAAATTTTAAGGGTGTTTAATTGAGAGAGAAAAACAAGATAGATATATAAGGGAGGATAAATAACCGTGTTAGATGAAGAAAGGAAAAAAGAGATAATAACTGATTTTCAGACCCATGAGGGCGATACAGGGTCTCCGGAAGTCCAGGTTGCGCTCCTGAGCGGAAGGATAACGTACCTGACAGACCACTTCAAGACACACAAAAAGGACCATCATTCTCGGAGGGGACTTTTGAAGCTTGTCGGGCAGAGGAGGAGTATGCTCGATTATCTCAAGAAAAAAGACGTAGAAAGATATCGGGAGCTCATCAAACGTCTAGGATTAAGAAGGTAAAAAAAATAGAGGAGTAAACAATTACTATGAGCGAAGTATTTAAAACAACCTTTGCGGGAAGGGATGTGTCTGTAAAGACGAACTATCTCGCAGGGCAGGCGGATGGATCCGCAGTGGTTACATATGGCGATACAGTTGTTCTCGTAACAGCGGTATCACTTAAATCCAAAAGAGAGGGGCTGGATTTTCTGCCCCTGACGGTAGACTATCAAGAGAAGACCTTTG
>CAZSYH010000155.1:0-2539 GCA_964610735.1 uncultured Syntrophaceae bacterium
CCCCAATGGAGTATTTTATGGACAGGAGATTATTTCTGAATTTGCTGGGAAAGGGAGTACTCGCTTCTTCAGCTCTTGGTATTTTTCCATCTCTGGTATGGGGAAAGACGTCGTTCGATTATGCTCTGGAGGGGCAGAACCTTATCCAGAGCGGCAACTATGACGGGGCGCTGAAAGTTTTGAAGGAGGCAGTGCGTCTTGATCCCCAAAGTGACTGGGCCTTTGGACTTCTGGGTCGTGCGTACCGCGGCCTTGGCCAAAAGGCGGAGGCGGTGGATGCGTTCAGACAGGCAGTTCGGCTGAATCCGGAGGATGTATATTCACGGATGATGATAGAGATCATGACCCAAAAGCCGATTCCAAAGCTGAAGAAGGTAAAAAAGCCTCTGACTCCTCTGGAAAAAAAAGCCCTGGAGGAAGAAAACCAAATGCTGAGCCGGCTCGGGTCTGATGAAGGCCTCGAATATCAGGTTAAGCGTGTAGTTATAGACGCGGGTCACGGCGGCTTTGACTCGGGGGCTGTGGGATTGAACGGTTTGAAGGAAAAGGATGTAAATCTTGACCTGGCAAAAAAGCTTCATCAAAGGTTGCAGAGTGGGGGGGAGGTTAAAGCTTTCCTGACACGCACCGAGGATTACTATGTTCCACTTAGTGATCGTACCGTTATTGCCAATCAGTATCAGGCTGACCTTTTTATCAGTATCCATATTAATGCTAATAAAAACCGTGAAGCCCATGGATCGGAAACGTATTTTTGTGCCGAAAAGGCTTCCAGTAAAGAAGCGGCCAGGGTTGCCGAGCTTGAAAATGCAGTTTTAAAATACGACAAACCATTCAAAAAACGTCCCGGATATATTGATATTGAAGAAATATTGTTTCAGTTTGAGCGGAAACTCTACTGGAGTGAGAGTGGAAAATTTGCCGGCGGATTTCAGGATCGCTTTAAACATGGCCTTCCTCTTAAAAGCCGTGGTGTCCATAGCGCCAATTTCTATGTCCTTCGCACGGCGAAGATGCCGTCGATACTTTTGGAAACGGGGTTTATATCAAATTCTAATGAAGAATCGATGCTCAAACAGCCTGCATTTCGGGAGAAGATTGTTGATGCGATCATGAGGGGGCTGGTATGAGAAACAGGGGACAGGCGAAAGGGGACAGGGGACAGGGGTCAGTGGTCAGGGGTACATGTGTTATTATATTTGCCGTTTTGATATTTTTTTGTAGTGGTTATGCCGCTCTGGCGGTCGATATCAATGACCTTATCTTCCAGGGGGCTGATTTTCACTATAAGGGAAAGCTCGATGAGGCTATAGGAAAATTCCAAGCAGCCGTCCAGATCGATCCTGGAAATGAATATGCCCATAACCAATTAGGGATACTCTATGCAAAGAAGGAACGTTTTGGCGATGCCTTTCAGGAATTTTCCAGAGTTGTTCAGATAGATCGCCGGAACACTTTTGCCCTTTTGTGGCTTGGAATACTCCACCTCAGACAGAACGACTTGAATAATGCCTTTGAAAAGTTTCAGGAGATTGTAAAGATTGATCCCAATAATGCAGATGCCTACTATTACCTGGGAGCGATCTATAATTTCAGACATAATCAGGCGAAGGCTATCGAATATCTAAAAAAAGCCCGTGATGCTGATTCGGGAGAAGCTGATACCCACTATCGTCTGGGAAAGGCCTTCCATAATGTTGATATGATCTACAATGCCCTTCTTGAGTACGACCGGGCACTCAGGTTGAGGCCATCCTATACCGTGGCCATAAACGAGACAGGCTGGATATATTACAACCATGGGAGTTATGAGGAGGCTATCGGGGAGTGGAAAAAGACTCTCAAGATTAATCCCAGAGACGGGGATGCAATATTTAACCTTGCCAAGGCATACAACGATCTGGCGTGGAAAGCCCTGTCGGCGGGGGACAAAAAAGAAGCGGTCAGATACTGGAATAAGACACTTGGAATTAATCCCTCAAACAAGGCGGCGAAGTATAATCTGCAAAAATACGGGAAATAGAAGATGACGAAGAGAAAATGTCATAATCGTATAATTCCCTGATGTTACAGAAAATATTTTCCTTACCCCGATAAACGGGATAAGTCCCGATAAAGGGGATAAATGCGTTAACGAAATTATTTTCTGGCAGAAAACATTTTCTAACTTACTAAACAGCTCCACTATGCCGTTTTACGGCATTACAATTGGAAGTAACTTATGTTTTAACAAATGCGTTATTTCGGGCAGATATTAAGAAATGTTAACCACTTACAACGTATTTGCGAATTTAAGTTACTTGAAAGTCGGAGATTCCCCGCAACTTAAGACTGTGTCGCAATAGGGTGAAATGTCATTCCGAACGAATGTGAGGAATCTTAACATGTTAAATTTATTAAGCATTAAGATTTCTCGCTTTGCTCAAAATGACAAAAAAAGGAATTACGACACAGTCTCCTTCTTGCGGGGAGCTTCACATCAAGCAGTAAGCGGCTATATTAACTTTCCAGATTACCGGCTCCGTGCAATAAAAAGACA